>NZ_JAJSOS010000019.1:0-41179 GCF_021283185.1 Buttiauxella cochleicola | reverse complement strand
AAGCTGGGGCTAAAATGTTGGTGGAAGCGTAGAGATTCGAACTCTAGAACCCTTTCGGATCGCCGGTTTTCAAGACCGGTGCCTTCAACCACTCGGCCACGCTTCCAACGAGGCGAACTATAAACATCCCCATACTTCATGTAAAGCACGATTTTGTTCGTTCGCCTGATTAATCACCAATTCGGTATTGTTTGGGCAAAACTTCAACAATTTGATTGGTTTAATAGCAGATTTTACAGCAACTTTATCGTTGGTGCTGCCGCCAGCATCAGTGTTTTTTGATGTACATATCCCTAGTAAAGTACTGACCGAGATTGTTTGGCGCGTATCCGCCAACAAAAGGTTTCACTAATTGGGCTAAAACATAATGGTAGACCGGAATGGCTGGTACATCTTTCGCCAGCAGGTCTTCGGCTTGTTGGTAGAACTTGCCGCGATCTGCAACATTATCTGCCTTAGCCGCATTATTCAGCGCCTCATCGTAAGCCGCATTACTATACTTTGAGTTATTCTCGCTATTACCGGTACGGAAGGTATTTAGGAAGGTGGAGGCATCGTCGTAATCAGCAACCCACGCATATCGCACGACGTCAAAAGTCCCGTTGTGCATGGTATCAAGCATAGTTTTCCATTCCTGATTTTGCAGCTTCGCTTCAACACCCAGATTTTTGCTCCACATCGAGCTGACCGCAATGGCTATACGCTTATGGTTTTCAGAGGTGTTGTAGAGCAAATTAAAGCTCAATGGATGAGAAGCATTGAATCCCGCCTCTTCAAGCAGTTTTTTGGCTTCGGCAACGCGTTTCTCATGGGTCCAGCTTGCGTACTCAGGGGACTTTATCTCCACACCGCCAATTTTCTTCTGGCTAACCACCCATGCTGGGATTTGCCCCTGTCCTAATACTCTTTCGGCAATAATGTCTTTATCGAGCGCCATGTTCAGTGCCCGACGTACACGCGGATCATTGAAAGGCGCTTTGATGGTGTTGAACTCGTAATAGTATGTCGCCAGTTTCGGCGTAACGTGAACCTGGTCAGGAATGGATTTTTTTAAAGAGTCGAACTGTGTTTGCGACAAAGTATAAACAATGTCTATCTCTCCCGCTTTATAGCGATTGATATCCGCAGTTTCAGATGCGATCGGCAAATAAGTCACTTTATTGATGACTGTGTGGCCGTCGTCCCAGTACTGCTTGTTACGCAAGCCAATAACTTTCTCGTTCACCACCCATTGTGAAAGTGTATATGCACCGCTACTAACGAAATTACCCGGCTGCGTCCATTTATCACCAAATTTCTCAACTACCGTTTTATCGATTGCTACTAAAGACGGGTGCGCCAGCATGGCGAGGAAAGCAGCCGTCGGTTGTGTCAAAGTAATTTGTAGCGTGTTGGCATCGAGCGCTTTAACACCGAGCGTATCAGGAGCTTGTTTTCCAAGTGCTATATCCGCAGCATTCGCGATATGCATACCACCGAGATAGCTGGCATATGGGGAGGCTGTTTTGGGGTCAGCCAGGCGTTGCCAGCTCCAGACTACATCTTCGGCAGTAATCGGCTCACCGTTGGACCATTTAAGGCCTGGGCGAAGATGGAACGTCCAGACGGTGTTATCTTTCTCTTCCCATTTTTCAGCAAGCCTTGGTTCAATCGAACCATCGTTACGCACGACCACCAGCCCATCAAAGAAGTCACTAATAAGATTGAACTCAACATCACTTTCGACTTTATGAGGATCAAGCGAGGCTGGCTCGCTGCCGTTGTTACGAACTAATTCCTGTTTTGCGGCCAACTCTGTTCCTGCTGGCACATTGGCAGCCCAGGCTCCAGAAATTGCACAAGCAACGCCAATAGCGACAAACGATCTGATAATTGTGATGTGGTTATTTGCTTTCATTAAACACGCCTTATTTGAGTTATTAACGACGGTACGGTTAACACTCTTAGCATCCGAGATGATTAAAGCAATAATTTTCAGCCACATATAAGTGAGTTTTATGACAGATATCGAATCTGTGAATTAAATCAGAGCAAGGTAAAGATGGGTAAAAGGGCTTCCTTGCAATAAAGGAGGCTATTATTCTCAGTCACCATATACACCTGTAATAAGAGAGAGTTTCTGAATGGATCGCATAATTACTTCCTCGCGTGACCGTTCGTCACTGCTAAGTACCCACAAGGTACTGCGTAACACCTATTTCTTGCTCAGCCTGACGCTGGCGTTCTCTGCGATTACCGCAACCGCAAGCACCGTGTTGATGCTGCCATCTCCAGGTCTGATTCTGACGCTGGTTGGTATGTATGGTCTGATGTTTTTAACTTACCGCCTGGCTGATAAACCGACGGGTATCCTTGCTGCCTTCGCATTCACCGGGTTCCTGGGGTATATCCTCGGCCCAATGCTTAACTCCTACATCTCTGCCGGTATGGGTGATGTGATTGGTATGGCATTAGGTGGCACGGCGCTGGTGTTCTTTAGCTGCTCCGCTTATGTGCTGACCACCAAAAAAGACATGTCCTTCCTCGGCGGTATGCTGATGGCAGGCGTAGTCGTGGTGTTGGTGGGTATGGTTGCGAACATCTTCCTGCAGCTGCCTGCTCTGCACCTGGCAATCAGCGCGGTATTTATTCTGATCTCTTCTGGCGCGATTTTGTTTGAGACCAGCAATATCATCCGCGGCGGTGAAACTAACTACATCCGCGCAACGGTGAGCTTGTACGTTTCTCTGTACAACATCTTTATCAGCCTGTTGAGCATCCTGGGCTTCGCAAGCCGCGACTAATCGCTGCTTGTTCCCCATCCAAAGCCTCGCTATCGCGGGGCTTTGTTTTTTCTGACACGCTAAAATTTGCTACACTGCCGCCAGTTTGTCTGGAGCAAAGAATAATTATGTTGATGTTTGAAGGCCGAGAAATAGAAACAGATGCCGATGGTTATCTGAAAAATAGCCAGGAGTGGAGTGAACCGCTTGCCGAAGCTATTGCCGCCAATGAAGGTATTACCCTTGCAGTTGAACACTGGGAAGTAGTGAGATTCGTGCGCGAGTTTTACCTCGAATTTAATACCTCCCCGGCGATTCGCATGTTGGTTAAAGCGATGGCTAACAAATTTGGCGAAGAGAAAGGCAATAGCCGCTATCTATACCGTTTGTTCCCAAAAGGGCCGGCTAAGCAGGCAACCAAAATTGCAGGCCTGCCAAAGCCGGTGAAGTGCATTTAGTAGCGAATACTGAAATCGGTCCATTGGCGATCGGGTTGATGCGGCTCAGTCAGCACTTTATCGACCCGAGCGCTGCGTGGCCCTCCCGCTTTTAGCCACGCGATAAGTTTATCAACCTGCTGCTCTTCGCCGCAGGCTAATACCTCAACGCTACCATCATCCATATTACGGGCATAACCGGTTAACCCCAGTTTTAACCCTTCACGCTGGGTGCTGTAGCGGAACCCAACCCCCTGAACCAGGCCGTGGACCCAGGCAAGTGTGCATACTGTGGCCATAACTTCCTCCGTTTCGGGTTCTTGCGTTGCATTTAGCCGGTCTAACCCGGAAAATGGCGCCAAATTCTTAGCAAGAAAGCATAGCAAATTATGAGTGTACGTTTAGTGTTAACCAAAGGGCGCGAAAAATCGTTATTGCGCCGTCATCCGTGGGTGTTTTCTGGTGCTGTTGCACGCATGGAAGGCAAAGCCAATCTCGGTGAAACAATTGATGTTGTGGATAGCAATGGCAAATGGCTGGCACGCGCCGCTTATTCGCCATCTTCGCAAATCCGTGCGCGCGTCTGGACTTTCGATGCGAATGAAAGCATCGACATCGATTTCTTCACTCGTCGTTTGCAGCAGGCACAGGTGTGGCGTGAATGGCTCGCGGCTCGTGACGGGCTGGATAGTTATCGTCTGATTGCTGGCGAGTCTGATGGTTTGCCAGGCGTGACGATTGACCGCTTCGGCAACTTCCTTGTGCTGCAATTACTTTCCGCTGGCGCTGAATATCAACGCCCTGCGCTGGTTGCTGCTTTGCAAAATCTCTATCCAGAATGCGCTATTTACGATCGTTCCGATGTTGCGGTTCGTAAGAAAGAAGGAATGGAACTGACGCAAGGCCCCATCAGCGGTGAACTGCCACCTGATTTGTTGCCAATCGAAGAACACGGCATGAAGTTGCTGGTCGATATTAAAGGCGGCCATAAAACGGGTTACTACCTTGACCAGCGCGACAGCCGCTTTTCAACTCGCCAGTATGTGAAAGATAAGCGCGTGCTGAACTGCTTCTCTTACACCGGCGGTTTTGCGGTTTCCGCATTAATGGGTGGCTGCAGCCAGGTTGTCAGTGTTGATACATCTCAGGATGCATTAGATGTTGCGAAGCAAAACGTTGAGCTAAACAAACTCGACCTGAGCAAAGCTGATTTCGTGCGTGATGATGTATTCAAACTGCTGCGCAAATACCGCGATCAGGGTGAGAAGTTCGACGTTATCATTATGGACCCACCAAAATTCGTCGAGAATAAGAACCAACTGATGGGTGCCTGCCGTGGCTACAAAGATATCAATATGCTGGCAATTCAGCTGTTGAATCCGGGTGGCATTCTGATGACGTTCTCATGTTCTGGTTTAATGACGACAGATTTATTCCAGAAAATCATCGCTGATGCCGCCGTAGATGCCGGGCGTGATGTACAATTTATAGAGCAGTTCCGCCAGGCCGCAGATCACCCTGTGATCGCCACCTACCCGGAAGGGCTGTATCTGAAAGGGTTTGCCTGTCGCATCATGTAACTTGAATTACAAAAACTTGCCCGCACATTAATGGCAGGTAATGTTTCTCAGGAGGTGACTATGATTGCCAGCAAATTCGGCATAGGCCAGCAAGTACGACACTCTTTGTTGGGTTATCTGGGGGTAGTGGTCGATATCGACCCGGAATACTCTCTGGATGAGCCGGCAGAAGATGAACTGGCCGACAACGATGCCCTCCGTAGTGCACCCTGGTATCATGTAGTGATGGAAGATGATGATGGCCAGGCTGTGCACACCTATCTTGCTGAAGCCCAGTTAAGTGGGGAGTCACAAGACGAGCATCCCGAACAACCGTCGATGGATGAATTGGCGGCTTCGATACGGCAACAGCTTCAGGCACCTCGCCTGCGTAATTAGCAAAAACCCCGCAATTGCGGTAACACCGTTAGTTTAAGAATGAGATATCCGGGGGCGACCACCGGGTTTGGTGTCCCTCCGGGAACCAAATCCCGGCGTTTCCCCTAATTCATTAGCTTAAATGAATGGTGTTACGCAATCGCGGGGTTTTTATTATTTAGCCAGACCTAGTCTTGGTATTTCAATCGCCGGACATTTATCCATCACCACGTTTAAACCGGCATCTTGCGCAAGGACAGCAGCTTGCTCATTAATCACGCCTAACTGCATCCATAACGTTTTGGCGCCAATGGCTATCGCTTCGCGTGCCACTTCCCATGCTGCTTCCGAATTTCTGAACACGTCGACCATATCAACTTTCTTAGGTATTTCTGCAAGTGAGCCATAACCCTGCTGCCCTAACAGGGTTTTACCCGCCACTTTTGGGGACACCGGGATCACTTCATATCCTTGATCGAGCAAATACGCCATCACCCGATAGCTTGGGCGATCTGGCTTATCACTGGCACCGACCAGCGCAATGGTTCGGGTATCTTTTAGAATAGTTTCGATATCAGCCTGTTTCATCACTCTCTCCGCTGGGACTCTGTAATCAAAAGTGTATGTCATCCGTTACTGACTCACCATCTTTCCCATACGCTGGTAGTAGAGCAATTATTGAGAATATGTCTATATGTTAATGAACCGTCCATATGAAAAACTTTGAAACATTCAGTAAGGGATGGTCCTATTTACCCTCAGGCAGGAGAAATTGATGAGAACCGTGTTCTTAATCGCACTATGCTGGATCCTTCTTTTGCCTGGTGAATCGAGGGCGACAACCCTGCGTCTGTCCACAGAGATCGACTTGCTGGTACTGGATGGGAAAAAAGTTTCCAGTTCTTTGCTAAGAGGTGCTGATAGCATTGAGTTGGACAACGGTCCGCATCAGCTAGTATTTCGTGTAGAAAAAAATATCAGAACCAACACGCGAGAACAGCGCCTTTATATTTCCCCACCTTTAGTGGTGAGTTTCGATACCAAAGAAGTCAGCCAGGTAAATTTCAATATCCCACGGATTGAAAATGATAAAGACAGCGATGAATTTGACCTGGCACCTCATCTTCAGTTGCTCGATGGTGACGCTGGAGTCATCCCATCGAAAGTAGATATTTTGCCGGTTAAAAACGCATCACAGGGAATCGACTACGAGCGGGATACTCAGGTCTACAACAAATCGGGGAAAACGGCGGCGGTAAAAGGATTCGCCACTATGATGGCAGACGACAGCGAACTACTCTCGAAAACATCTGAACTCGACGCTCCGCCTCGTCAATCCGATACGTTAATCGAGCAGCGCCTCAGATATTGGTTTCTACAAGCAGATAAACCTACCCGCGACCGTTTCTTGCAATGGGCAAAAGATAATCCAACGCAATAATTGACTTCCAAATCACGCATTTTTGACACCCTTCTCTTGCAGCATCAGTGGCTTCCAGTAAGCTGTAGCCAATATAAATCAATCAGGATTAACCAATGGAATTAACGACCCGCACCCTGGGGGAAAAAAAACATATTGCGCTGGTTGCGCATGACCACTGTAAAGATGCCTTATTGAAATGGGTTGAGCGCCATAAAGTTAATCTTTCACATCACGTATTGTACGCGACCGGCACCACCGGAAATCTCATCCAGCGTGGCAGCGGTCTTGATGTCAACGCTATGCTTAGCGGCCCGATGGGTGGCGATCAGCAAGTCGGTGCTTTGATTTCCGAAGGGAAAATTGATGTGCTGATTTTCTTCTGGGACCCGCTTAATGCAGTTCCACACGATCCTGACGTTAAAGCATTGCTACGTCTGGCAACTGTGTGGAACATACCTGTTGCAACTAACTTATCAACCGCCGATTTTATTATTCAGTCACCGGGTTTTAATCAGGCAGTTGAAATTTTAATCCCCGATTACGCACGTTATCTGGCAGAACGACTGAAGTAATTACGGTCGGTTTGCTGCGGGCACGCCAAGATGTTTCAGGATATCGACAAAACTGGACGGTTCCTGTTTGTTGAATAAAAGCCAGACTCGATGACGGGCCCGCGTCATCGCCACATACAATAATCGCCTTTCTTCAGCATCAGGATAATCTTCCGGCTGCGGCAATAATGCCTTTTCCATTACCGATTCTCGTGCTACAGCCGGGAAACCATCTTTACCCTGCTGTAAGCCCAACACCACAACGTAGTCAGCCTGCTGCCCTTTACTGGCATGAATAGTCATAAAATCAATGGCGAGCTTTGGCCAGCGTGTTACTGCCTTTTCCAGAATCGCCGGACGTAAATGATGGTAACGGGCCAGAACCAGAATGCGCTGCTGCGGGTTCACATATCCGCTCATCTTATCCAGCAGTGCTTCGAGCTGGTCATCAGCCAATAACGTGACGGATTTTTTATCGCCTTTAGACAGACTATTTAATGGTTTAGCCAACTGATGCGGATTTTGCTGTACGAACAGATTCGCTATTTCACCTATACGATCGTTGAAGCGATAAGTGGTATCTAACGCACACTGGTCTGCATCGCCAAAATGGTGGGCAAAAGCGGTGGTCAGCGACATTTCTGCGCCACTGAATCGATAAATTGCCTGCCAGTCATCACCCACCGCATATAGCGAAGTATGCGAGTTTTGTTTTCTGAGTGCCGCCAGCAGTGCTGCACGCTGCGGTGAGATGTCCTGAAATTCATCCACTAAAATATGCTTCCACGGGCTAATAAACCGCCCCTTTTCCAGCACATTAATTGCCTGATGAATTAAGCCCGAAAAATCGACTGCTTCTTCAGCTTTCAGCGCAGTTTTCCAACTTTTCAGTAACGGGGCCATTAGCTTGACGCGTTTGGCAAAGAGATCGCGGATATCCTCAGGCGCTGCAGCAATCATTTCCGCCTGCGAACCACCATGCATACGCAATAACCCCAACCAGCGATCTAACCGGCTTGCCAGACGTTTAGCTAAACGTTCATCTTTCCAGTATTCACCTTCCGGCACTTCCCATTGCAGCTCGTCTCGCAACCACTCACGCCAGCCTTTTGCCTGCGCTTTTTTCTCACGACACTGCTGTTGCCAGCTTTCAATTAGCAATTGGTGGCGTGCCGTAGTATCGGATTCCAGCTCGCTAACACGCGGCACTTTTTTGCTTCCTTGCTGAATAATATGCAATGCAAGAGCATGAAACGTACGTGCAGAGATAGCATCGGTATTCAAGCGTTCAGCAATCCGCTGATCCATCTCCTGCGCAGCTTTGCGCCCAAATGCCAGCAGCAGGATTTGTTCTTCACTGGCTTCGCCGCGTTGTAATAGCCAACCGGCACGTGCAACAAGAACGGAGGTTTTGCCACTCCCCGCCCCCGCGAGCACTAATAGCGAATCTTCGCCATTGACGACGGCACGAGCCTGAGAAGGATTCAGAGGAGAACTTTCTATGTGCTGGAAAAAGTCAGCATACTTTTCCAGCATGTGATTGGTAAAAGCGGTATTGCGTTGATGGCGGCGCGTATCACCTTGTTCAAGCCAGGCTCTACAATGAAACCAAAGTTCGCGGCAATTTTCGAATTCATCAAGCCGTGCTAATGGCAGCGGTAGTGCTGAAAACGCAGCGCGAACATTTTGCTGTAACGCCTGCATATCACTGCGTTTGAACCATTTCTCTTGCTGAACCCTGCGTGTTATTTCGGCATATTGCTGTTGTAGCACCTGAGCTGCCACTTCGCTCATTTCAGTGCTCCAGTTCTGCCACAGTTCGTTCAGGTGATGATAAAAGTGCTGCGTTTCACTCCATTCCGTACCATGCAAACGCACGACTTTATCATCGGGCAAGACAAATTCCAGCTCGCCCCAAACCAGACCACGCTTGCAATTAATTGCGATTAACTGATTGAATGGAATAAGGTATTCATGACGATCGCCCTTTACCTCTACACCCGCAGTCAGTAATCTCACCCGATTGTAGGGATGTTGTGCTAAATGTTTGCCAAGGGAGGTCGCTTTCAATTCCATTACGCTTTGCCTGATCCAAAAAATGGTTGTGGTTAAGTTTACCCGCCGAAGGAATGACGCTCCAGAGTAAAAACGCGTTACAATTGCTGTGGTTATTCATTTATCTACATTCATACCAACAAAGAGTGATTATGCGTACAGTCCTTAATGTATTGAACTTTGTACTGGGTGGTTTTCTCACCACTCTCTCTTGGTTGCTGGCCACTCTCGTCAGTATCATTTTTATTTTCACTCTCCCGCTGACTCGTTCCTGCTGGGAGATAACTAAACTCTCGTTCGTTCCGTACGGCAACGAAGCTGTTCATGTTGATGAGCTCAACCCGCAGGGTAAAAGCACCATCCTGAACACCGGCGGCACGCTGCTAAATATTCTCTGGCTAGTATTTTTCGGCTGGTGGCTATGTGTGCTGCACATTTGTACCGGGATTGCACAGTGCATCACTATTATCGGTATTCCTGTAGGAATCGCTAACTTCAAGATAGCAGCGATTGCACTTTGGCCAGTGGGTCGCCGTGTCGTTTCTGTAGAAACTGCACAGGCTGCACGTGAAGCTAATGCACGACGTCGTTTCCAGTAAATTTGACAAGAATAGTGAGTATTAATGCTTAGCCCAATTCTGCGCCGCTATACCTGGAACAGCACCTGGCTCTATAACTTACGTATTTTCATTGCGCTTACGGGCACCGCTGCCTTCCCATGGTGGTTGGGCGAGGTCAAGCTCACTATTCCGTTAACGCTTGGCGTTGTTGCCGCAGCTCTTGCAGATTTAGATGACCGTCTCACCGGGCGTATACGTAATCTTCTGATTACTTTGGTTAGTTTCTTCATCGCTTCCGCATCGGTGGAGTTGTTATATCCATGGCCTGTACTGTTTGGTATTGGGCTAATGGTTTCCACCAGCGGGTTTATTCTTCTGGGAGGATTAGGTCAGCGTTACGCCACTATCGCTTTTGGGGCGCTGCTTATCGCCATCTATACCATGCTCGGCATTTCTTTGTACGATCACTGGTATCAACAACCTATTTTGCTGTTGGCAGGTGCCATCTGGTACAACTTACTGACACTTGCTGGGCATCTTATATTCCCGATTCGACCGCTTCAGGATAACCTGGCACGCTGTTATGAAAGCCTCGCGCGTTATCTCGAAGTCAAAGCAACCCTATTTGACCCCGATATCGAAGAAGAAAGCCAGGCACCAATGCTTGAACTTGCGATGGCGAATAGCCAGCTTGTGACAATGTTGAATCAAACCAAAGGCTCGTTGCTGACGCGCTTACGAGGAGATCGTGGGCAGCGAGGCACTCGGCGGACTCTGCACTACTATTTTGTCGCTCAGGATATTCATGAGCGCGCCAGCTCTTCCCACATCCAGTACCAGGCACTGCGCGATAAGTTTCGCTACAGCGACATCATGTTTCGCTTTCAACGCCTGTTAACCATGCAATCTCAGGCCTGCTTGCAGCTTTCACGCTCCGTTTTATTACGCGTGAAATATCAACATGACCCACGGTTCGAGCGAGCGTTTACCCATCTTGACGCCGCCATTGAGAGATTAAAAACGGATCAGTCTCTGGCCAGTGAATTAAAAGCACTTGGCTTCCTGGTGAGTAATTTGCGCGCCATTGATGCTCAGTTAGCAACTATTGAATCTGAACAAGCCCTCGCCGCGCCGCACAGCGATATTGAAAACCGACTGTTGGATGATCGCTTAACTGGCTTTGGTGATATCTGGCAGCGATTAAAACGCAATTTAACTCCAGAATCAGCGTTATTCCGCCATGCGGTGCGCATGTCCGTTGTACTGTGCGTCGGCTATGCATTTATTCAATTCACCGGGTTAAAACATGGCTACTGGATACTATTGACCAGCCTTTTTGTTTGCCAGCCTAACTACAGCGCCACTCGCCGACGCCTGGCTTTACGTATTATTGGCACTTTGGTAGGCGTGGCTGTCGGGCTTCCGGTATTGTTCTTTGTGCCATCAATTGAAGGACAGCTTGTTTTAATTGTGATTACCGGCGTGCTGTTCTTTGCTTTTCGCAACGTACAATATGCGCACGCCACCATGTTTATCACCTTGCTAGTGTTGCTCTGTTTCAACCTGTTGGGCGAAGGGTTTGAAGTCGCAATGCCACGTATCTTCGATACCTTATTAGGATGTGCCATAGCCTGGGCCGCAGTCAGTTTCATCTGGCCTGACTGGCGTTTTCGCAGATTGCCATTAGTGGTGGAGCGTGCATTTAACGCTAACTGCCGTTATCTGGATGCGATTCTTGAGCAATATCACCAGGGTCGTGACAATAGGCTTGAGTACCGTATTGCACGCCGGGATGCACATAACAAAGATGCTGAACTGGCTTCTGTTGTGTCGAATATGTCGTCTGAACCGCGTGTTTCACCGGAGATGCGGGAAACAGCATTTCGACTATTGTGCCTGAATCATACCTTCAACAGCTATATTTCAGCGTTAGGTGCACATCGTGAAAGACTGACCAACGAGGATATTTTGCTCCTGCTTGATGATGCTGTGTGCTACGTCGACGATGCACTTCATCACCTGCCAGCAGATGAAGAACGAGTACAAAAAGCACTTCAGGGACTATCTGAACGTATAACCACACTTGAACCGCAACCAGACTCCAAAGAGCCACTGGTGCTTCAGCAGGTTGGTCTGCTGGTTGCGCTATTACCTGAGATATCGCGCCTTCAACAACTTGTGTCGCAACAACACGATTAACGCCTTTGGCGTTTCTCGTAATGATGCCCCCACTCGACCAACTCCTGGCGCGTTGCCGCCGGGAGTGCAGCCTCATGAATTCCGCAAATAGCACCAGCTAATGCCAGCAATACCTGTACGCCAAGCCCTTTCTTAATGCCTCTAAGCTTTATCCAGGAGCGCTTTGCGCCGTAGGCATGAAGGGTACGTACATCGGCAATACCGACTTCCCACAACATCATTTCCAGACTGTGCGTTAAATTGGGTAAATCTTTAAGCCTTTGCTGAGCACGCTGCCGGGATTTTTGGCGCCGGGCACTGAATAGAGCATCCATTGACAGTTGCACTAGCTTTTCCCGATCGCTCCACAACCCCTCATCAACGAGGTAATAATTTAGTTCGATAGTACGTCCGCGTTTATTGTAGAGCAGAGGCTGCGAGGCTCGTTTAACAAAATAGACTTCCGTTTGTTCACATGCTCGCAGGTAGAGCTCCCCTTCTGAAACCATGGCAAACACAACATTTTCTACCGTCAGGCTATATCCACCAAATAGCGATCGACAGCCTATTTCCCCTAGTGGTGATAAGTATTCTTTGGACTGATGAATCCTTGCATATGATTTATTTTTCATGAATATATCCCTAAATATCATGTATTAACGCATCATCACAGTTTATTACCGCTTCCTGTAGTACGAAAATAAGTAACCTAATCACTCACCGCAATCACATTCTCACTTTCCGTCGAATTACATGATGAAATTGCGAGACACTTTCCGAAATTTAGATTGATCTTTATCCAAACAGGTATTACTGTATATCCATACAGTAACCCATCAGGCGGGATTAACTATGCATTCACATAACGTTCGAACTCAGGTTGCCACTGTTACAAATGCTGTGCCTTCTGTGGCCCAGTCATCAGCGGGTAACAAAATTAAAGGGTTGATCAGTGAAGTGATCTACAGCGAAGATCAGCCATGGGTTACACAGCTGGTTTTATTGCCACTGCTTCAACAACTGGGGCAACAGTCACGCTGGCAGCTGTGGCTAACACCACAGCAGAAATTAAGTCGTCAGTGGGTACAATCAGCAGGTCTTCCGCTGGCAAAAGTTATGCAAGTGAGCCAGTTAGATCCACTTTTCACAGTAGATGCTATGGTAAAAGCATTGCAGACAGGAAATTACAGTGTTGTTATCGGTTGGTTACCTGAAGAATTGACGGATGAAGAGCATTTGCAACTGTCATCTGCCGCCGAAATAGGGAATGCGATCGGCTTCATTATGCGTCCAACCCGTATCTCGGAAACAGGGTGTCGACCACGAAGTGAGCTAAAAATTCATTCTAGTTTGTATCATTAAGTAAATTTAAGAGAATTCCTGGAACTTTTTATGAACTCTTGACAATCCATTGTGAATTATCAAGAATCCGCGTCCCAAGCCGCTCCAGGCGGCCTTCCAGCAAATCTTTAGAGTGTGAATTACGCGCAAAAATGTTAGAAAATGTTTATACAAGTCGTTTTTTTTCATATGCCTGACGGACTTCACACTTGTAAGTTTTAAACTACGTTGTAGACTTTAGCTCGCCAGGGTTGCTCTTCATAACACCGATTGATCGGTAGAGTAACAAGTGAGCATAAACTCGGGCGAAGGATTTAACCCTGGGCTTTAGAGCGATTTTAAAGCTCATGGCCTTTTTGGATGATAATGAGGCGCAAAAAATGAAAAAGACAGCTATCGCGATTGCAGTGGCACTGGCTGGCTTCGCTACCGTAGCGCAGGCCGCACCGAAAGATAACACCTGGTATGCAGGTGGTAAGTTGGGTTGGTCCCAATTCCACGACACCGGTTTCTCTAACCAGAACGGCTATGATAGCGGCATCGGTAATGGCCCTACTCATGAAAGCCAACTGGGTGCTGGTGCGTTCGGTGGTTACCAGGTTAACCCGTACGTTGGTTTTGAAATGGGTTATGACTGGTTAGGTCGTATGCCATATAAAGGCAGCGTAGAAAACGGTGCTTTCAAAGCGCAAGGCGTTCAACTGACCGCTAAACTGGGCTACCCAATCACTGACGATCTGGACATCTACACTCGTCTGGGTGGTATGGTATGGCGTGCAGATTCTACAGCTATGAATGCTGCTGGTAACCGTGTAAGCGATCACGACACTGGCGTATCTCCGCTGGCTGCTGGTGGTATCGAGTGGGCTGTTACCCGCGATATCGCTACCCGTCTGGAATACCAGTGGACTAACAACATTGGTGACGCTGCTACCGTTGGTACTCGTCCAGACAACGGCTTGTTGAGCCTGGGTGTTTCTTACCGTTTCGGTCAGGGCGAAGTTGCAGCTCCAGTAGTAGCTCCAGCTCCAGCTCCAGCTCCAGAAGTACAGACCAAGCACTTCACTCTGAAGTCTGATGTTCTGTTTAACTTCAACAAAGCAACTCTGAAACCAGAAGGTCAGCAGGCACTGGATCAGCTGTATACTCAGCTGAGCAACCTCGACCCGAAAGATGGTTCTGTTGTAGTTCTGGGCTTCACCGACCGTATCGGTTCCGATCAATACAACAACAAACTGTCTGAAAAACGTGCACAGTCAGTTGTTGATTACCTGATCTCTAAAGGTATCCCAGCTAACAAGATCTCCCCACGCGGTATGGGCGAATCTAACCCAGTTACTGGCAACACCTGTGATAACGTAGCTCCTAAAGCTAAACTGATTGATTGCCTGGCTCCAGATCGTCGCGTAGAGATCGAAGTTAAAGGTATCAAAGACGTTGTAACTCAGCCTGCGGCATAAGTTACCGTTATAAAAAAACCCCGCTAAGGCGGGGTTTTTTGTTTTTATTCTTTGGTGGATACCCAGAACCCAAAAATAGAACTCTGGGTCAATACAACCGCCCCTCTACTCTTTGCCTAGCAAAGCCTGGAGATCCTGTTTGAGCGATGACATCTGATTGGCGTATTGCTCTTTACGCTCAGCATCTTCAATCAATTGCACAATAGTTTCTGAGAGAGTGCATCCTCGTCGATGAGCAAGCCCTGCTAACCGCTGCCAAACCAAATATTCAAGGTCGATGGACTTCTTACGGGTATGTTGATGCTCGGCATTAAAGTGCCTTTTACGCCGCGCACGGATAGTTTGCTTCATACGATTATGAAGCTCTGGATTCATATGTTTCTCAATCCAACTCAACACAAGCACAGGTTCATTTTCGAAGCGTAACAGTTCATCAACGGCTTCTTTCGCCGCACTAGCTTCGATGTAACGTGTAATTAATTCGCCTTCGCGGTGTTTTTTGACCAGATACTTCCACTTCCAGCCGCTCTCGAGATTTTCCAACTGTTGATATTTCATTGCGATCTCAGTGTGACCGTGTAACTCATTTCAGAATAACAGTTTTTTTTATTTTCGCTTACCTGAAAAATGAAAGCTGTGAGCTAAGTAAACTTGCCGCTCCGCATAAACCGTGTGCTGCCTTCCCTATTCTTGTATAATCGCGCCTTTGACATCTAATTAATAAATAGCGACTTTGACGACTAATCGACTTGAATGGCGTGCTCTTGTACCTGATACCGAAAGCTATCAGGAAATTTTCGCACAGCCTTATGATTCCGAAACTGCCCCTTTCTCCGCTGTGCAACCCCGTCTGTCTTACGGACTGGTGCAGCTCAGCCAACCGGTAGCCTCGGCCGATCTGATGCTGGTAAAAGCCGCTGAAGAAGCCGAATACCTTAATCTTATTACCGAAGCAGCACGCGAGTGCTGGTCGCATGACAACGCTCTGACGGGCGGTCATTATCTGGTAGAAGGCAGTCACGTAACGTTACGCCCGGCCGAGTCCGCAGAAGACAATTTTGCAGGGCTGTCTGAGGTTGTCGCTGCCGACTGGATTGAAGCGGACCAGCTGTTTGGCTGCGTGCGCCAGTTTGCAGGCGAAATTACTCTGACTCCAGGCCTGGTTCACCGTGCAAACGGTGGCATTCTGGTGCTGTCATTGCGCAGTGTGCTCGCACAACCGCTATTGTGGTTACGCCTAAAGCAAATGGTCATTCAGGGTCGCTTCGACTGGATTTCACCTGACGAAACGCGTCCTCTGCCAATTAATATTCCTTCATTACCATTGAGCCTGAAACTGATTCTGGTAGGCGAGCGCGAATCGCTGGCAGACTTCCAGGATATGGAACCTGAACTGGCTACTTCGGCGATTTATAGTGAATTTGAAGAAAATCTGCAGATCGCCTCTGCTGATGATATGGCGTTATGGTGCCAGTGGATTTACGCGGTAGCCAAATCAAAATCTCTGCCTGCCCCTGCAACTGATGCATGGCAAGTGTTAATCCGTGAAGCCGTGCGTTATACCGGCGACCAGGAAACACTGCCGCTATGCCCATCGTGGATTAGCCGTCAGTTGCGCGAAGTTGCCGCCTTTACTGAAGAAAAAAGTTTCGGTGCTGACGAACTAACGCAAATGCTGGCACAACGTGAGTGGCGTGAAGGTTATCTTGCTGAACGTATGCAAGATGAAATTCTGCTTGAGCAGATCCTCATCGAAACTGAAGGTGAAATGGTCGGCCAGATCAATGCCCTGTCGGTGATTGAGTTCCCAGGGCATCCACGTGCATTTGGTGAACCTTCTCGTATCAGCTGTGTGGTGCATGTCGGTGATGGTGAGTTTACTGACGTTGAACGCAAAGCGGAGCTGGGCGGCAATATTCATGCGAAAGGCATGATGATCATGCAGGCATTTTTAATGTCTGAATTGCAACTTGACCAGCAAATCCCCTTCTCTGCATCTCTGACTTTTGAACAGTCTTATAGTGAAGTGGATGGCGACAGCGCCTCAATGGCCGAACTTTGCGCATTAATCAGCGCACTGGCAAATGTACCTATTTATCAGCATATTGCGGTGACAGGTTCCGTAGACCAGTTTGGTCGAGTGCAACCCGTTGGCGGTCTGAATGAGAAGATCGAAGGTTTCTTCCGAATTTGCCAACAACGCGAGTTTACCGGCAAACAAGGCGTGATTATCCCGGTTGCCAACGTGCGTCACCTTTGCCTGCACCAGGACGTTCTGGATGCTGTAGAACAAGGGCAATTCACCATTTGGGCCATCGATGATGTCACTGATGCACTACCCTTATTAACAAATCTGCCCTGGGATGGCGAAGGGCAAAATACGCTCATGCGTGCGGTACAAGAGCGAATCGCTCAGGCATCCGCGCAAGATATTCGGCACCGCTATCCATGGCCACTGCGTTGGCTCAATTGGTTCAATCAAAACTGATCGGACTTGTTGAGCGTACACGTGTTAGCTAACATGCGTGCTTCATTACAATAAGGCTTACTGTAAACATGGTAGATAAACGCGAATCCTATACAAAAGAAGATCTTCTTGCCTCTGGTCGTGGCGAACTGTTTGGTGCTGAAGGCCCACGTTTGCCTGCGCCATCCATGCTGATGATGGACCGCGTCGTCAAGATGACCGAAGACGGTGGTAACTTCGATAAAGGTTACGTTGAAGCAGAATTAGATATTAATCCTGACCTGTGGTTCTTCGGTTGCCACTTTATCGGCGATCCAGTAATGCCTGGTTGCCTGGGTCTGGATGCGATGTGGCAGCTGGTAGGTTTTTACCTCGGCTGGTTAGGCGGTGAAGGTAAAGGCCGTGCACTGGGCGTGGGTGAAGTTAAACTCGCGGGTCAGATCCTGCCGACAGCGAAAAAAGTCAGCTACCGTATTCACTTCAAACGCGTTATCAATCGCCGCCTGATTATGGGCCTGGCAGATGGTGAAGTGTTGGTTGATGGCCGTGTAATTTACACCGCCACCGATCTGAAAGTGGGTCTTTTCAAAGACACCACCGCTTTCTAAGCCTGATTTTATACCCAAAATAATTCGAGTGGCATCGAGGCGGCAAGAGAGCAAGTCCCGATGAGCTTACATAAGTAAGTGATTATTCGGCCCATCCATGCGCCTCACCCCTTCGGGGCGCTGGTAACAGCGTTCAAATCTGCTCCAGGCAGATTTGTCGGGCGCGTGAACGAGCCAACAAAGATGCAGCTCGAAGTATGAAGGGTATAAACGCGAAACCTCCGCTATGCGGAGGTTTCTTTTTCTAAAGAGACAGTGATTACGCGGTAACCGCCCTGTCTTCCATGGCTTCTCGCCAGCCTCCCATCCAGTACGACCTTTGATTCAGTGTCTGATAGGGACACATCTCTTTGGAGCGTCCGACGATACCTGCTTGATAACCACGTTGATGAGCCCGTTCCAGGCGATCTCGTTTTTGTCTCTTCATGCCTCGTTTCCCTCATTTCTATATAATCTGGTGGAAAGAAAACAGTGGCCACAAAACGTGCAACCACATATAAGCAATAACTCCTAAAGCCTCTATCGTCAATGCGCAAAATTCACGCCAATGTCATAAATGTGAGCTACAAGAGTTTTGTTTTGCACAAAAAGTGTGAGAACGCATGGGTAACAAATTAATGCCAAAAGAAAAGCTGCGTTCCGCTTTGTAGGCGAATGACGCAGCTTTTTTGTGCTACTGAGATGATTAGTTAAAGCGAGTCAGCTCACCAGCGATACTTTTCGCTTCTTGCTGCCAGGCCTGAGCTAAGGTTTTCACCATGGCATCATAACCATCAGCTTCTTGCTTCAGCTCAACGTGGAACGGACGTTTAATCAATTGCCCCTGATGTTTGAGCAACCACTCGCCACTTACAATCACTTTCCCGTCATAACGACCGTGAAAACCGGTCACGTTAACATTCAGAGTATCCTGATCGTTGCCTAGTGGTTGTGATGCCACAACCCAACCAGGTAACGCGCTACTCAGATTGCTGACAAGAGTATTTCGCAATTGCTGATCCAACGGACTTGCCCACAAATTGCTGGAGGCAATGACGTACTGCACCTCACTGGTCTGATAAACCACGCCATTGCCAGCGAGGTAATCAGGAACCGCAACCTGCTCTACCCACAATAAATGGGTTCCAGGCTGGCTCACGGCCTGCATAGCAGGTGCGGAGCTTTGAGGTAGCTGATAATAGGTCTTTCCATTATCGCTGCTGCTACAGGCCGTTAGAGCCAATGCAGCAAAGAGTGGGAACCATTTTTTCATTCTTTCGCCCTCTTCGGCTGGGGATCTTTTTTATCCTTCGCTTCAAAGACCAGCGAATTGCTCTTATCGTTCAACGTGCGCAGTACAGGCTGCAATTCACGCAGAACCTGATCAAGACGCTGCATATCGGCCACCATCTTGTTGTAGGCCGCAGAACCCGGCTGGAAGCCCTGCATACTGCGATTAAGTTCACGCAGCGTTGACTGCATATCTTCAGGCAAAGATTGCATCGACTTATTCGCGGTAATCTTATTAAGATTATCGAGCGTCTGCTGCAAGCGCTTCATGGTTCGCTGACTTTCCGCAAGCGAATTGGTGGTTTGTTCAATCATCGGATTGAGCGGCAAGTTGTTAATCTTATCCAGTGTCTCCAGCAAGCGTTGTTGGATTTGCGCCAGTCCACCACTCATCGTTGGGATTATCGGGTAACCCGCAAATGTCGGTAACTCGGTTACCGGCGGCGCTTTAGGATTGAAATCCAGGTCGATAAACAGTGCCCCGGTAACAATGCTGCCCGTTTTCATAGACGCTCGTAAACCACGTTTAATCAACGCTGTCATGTTGTCCTGGATATGGACATCATCACCGACAAGATTTTGCAAACGCTCAGGTTCAAGACGGATCAGAACCGGAATACGGAAGTCATCATTGATCTTCTGGCGCATCCCATCGGTAAAGAATGGCACCTTAGCCACGGTTCCCAATCGAATGCCGCGGAACTCAACTGGTGCTCCTGGCTGCAGACCACGCACTGAATCTTTAAAGAACATCAGGTAGTCAATGTGATCGGTATACAGAGAATCCTGAATGCTTTTCTGATCGTCGAAGAGATTGAACTCGCTACCCGGTTTCGCAGGTTTACCAAGCTCCCAGCCTTCTGGTACGTCAAAACTAACACCGCCGCTAAACAGCGTGGTAAGAGACCCCATCTCTACGCGCATACCTTGTGAAGACATATCAACGGCAATGCCGCTGTCTTTCCAGAAGCGTACGTTACTGGTCACCAGGCGATCGTTTGGCGCACTGATGAATAGCTGATAACTGATGCTACGTTTCGCCGCATCAAAGGTACTGGTTTCTACTGAACCAACTCTATAGCCACGGAACAGCACCGGGTCACCTGGAGAAAGCTGCCCTGCTTTATTACTGTCGAGGGTAATGCGGATACCTTTAGCATCAGGTGGTGCCAATGGAGGAGCATCCAGCAAATCATATTTAGCGGATTGCGACCCCTTATTGCCCGGTTGCAGTTCGATATATGCACCAGAGAGCAGAGTACCAAGCCCGGAAATACCTTCACGCCCGACTTGCGGCTTAACGACCCAAAATACTGTGTCATTATGCAGAAGTTTTTCCATGCCCGAATTCAGCCGGGCTGTAATTTCGACATGAAGCAAATCGTCTGACAGCACCGCGCTTTCAACCACGCCCACATTGACACTGCGGCTTTTAATCATGGTTTTCCCACCTTCGATGCCTTCGGCATTAGTGGTAATCAACGTGACTTCAGGCCCTTGATGGCTGTAGTGATAAAATAAGATCCACGCGCCGATTAGCACGGTTACGATAGGGAAAATCCATACCGGGGACCAATTTTTCACCTTTGCTACTTTTGCTTCCCCGCTTTTATTTTCCATGCTCAGACGACTCCTCATGAGTTGAATCCGGTGCGCGATCCCAGGACAAGCGAGGGTCAAAGGTCATCGCCGCAAACATTGTCAAAATCACTACTAATGCAAACATCACGGCTCCGATCGCCGGGTAGATACTCATCAATCCTCCCATACGCACCAGGGCCGATAATACCGCTATAACGAACACATCGATCATTGACCAACGCCCGACAAATTCGACCACCTCGTAGATCAAATGCATTCTTTCACTATCACGCTGACCGTGGCCTTTAGCATCCCAGCACAACCAGGCAATCGCTAACATTTTCAGTGTCGGAACCAAAATACTGGCGATGAAAATAACTCCAGCAACCGGATAAGAGCCTTCGCTCCACAACAAAATAACCCCGGCAATAATCGTCGACGGGATTTTGCTGCCCAATACTTCGGTTATCATAATGGGCAATATATTTGCGGGTAGGTAAAGCATAATTGAAGTCAGCAACAGAGCGAGTGTCCATTGCAAGCTATGACGGCGACGAACGTACCCTTTGGTTTCGCAGCGGGGACAAATTTCCTGATCCTCTGGCACGATTGCTGTGCAGCATGAACAAGAACGCAGCCCCTGGCGAAGGCCTGATACACCGACTTTAAGCGGTACCGAAATCGCCGGCTCAGGCGCAATATCATCCCAAAGCCAGCGCCGGTCCACACACTGGAAAGCCCGCAGTTGCAACACACAGAACAGGCACCACGGAATAAAACTGCTCCCGACACCAATATCGCCGTAAGCCATTAATTTGACGAAACTCACCAAGACGCCAGCAAGAAAAATTTCAGCCATACCCCAGGACTTTAGCTGGAATAGGATTCGTGCCAGGCGCTTTTTAAGAGTTAGTGGTAATGCCACCTGGTTAACTAATAACAAAATCGTGATTAAACAGAACGTAGGCACCGCCTGCACAAAGACCATAAAGAAAGTGCCGAGGCTTGCGTAGTCTTCGTTGAACATGACGCCAGGAATTTCAAGCAGCGAAACTTCACTGCTGAGTCCTGCTACTTTCATGTTGATGAAGGGAAATAGGTTGGCGAGCAGCAACATAAACAGAGCTGCCAGCGCATAAGCTGTAGGACGTTGACGTGGTGAGGACCACTGAGTGAGAAGTGTTGTACCGCAACGTGGACAGACGGCCTTATGGCCGTCCTCCAATACCGGTAGCGCAACCAGTAAGTCACATTGTGAGCATAATATGTGTGAACGATGATGATGCGTGGCACACATATCGTGTCTCCTTGTGTTACGCGCCGTTTTTCAGAGCTTCAAGATATTCCCAGCGTTCAAAAGCCTCTTCCAGTGCTTTTTCTGCCGTGGTCAGGTCGCTCAATGTTTTTTGTGTGACGTCGTGTGGCTGGTTGAAAAACTCAGCATCTCCGACCTTAGCCTGGATAGCTTCCAGTTCCGCTTCAAGTTGTTCAAGACGTTGTGGTAATTGCTCTAATTCACGTTGCAGGTTATAGCTTAGCTTGCTACTTGCACGTTTAACAACTTCCGCCTTTGCTGGCTGGTTGTTTTGCGCCTTATCTGCCACAGAGTGGCGCAAAGTTTGCGCAGATGCCTGTTGACCTTTGGCGTCATGATAACCACCGACGTAACGACCAATCTTACCTTCGCCTTCAAAAATCCAGCATTCAGTAACAGTGTTGTCCACAAATTGACGATCGTGGCTCACCAACATGACCGTGCCCTGGTAACCATCAATCAACTCTTCAAGTAATTCGAGCGTTTCGACATCCAGGTCATTCGTCGGTTCATCGAGAATCATCAAGTTGCTTGGTTTTAGGAATAACTTCGCCAGTAAAAGGCGGTTACGCTCACCACCAGACAACGCACGAACCGGAGTCATGGCGCGTTTCGGATGGAACAAGAAGTCCTGCAAGTAACCCAGTACATGGCGTGGCTTGCCATTCACCATCACTTCTTGCTTACCTTCCGCCAGGTTGTCCATTACCGTACGATCAGGATCAAGCTCCGCACGGTGTTGGTCAAAGTACGCAACTTCAAGTTTGGTACCGCAATGCACGCGCCCGCTATCCGCTTTCAACTGATCTAACATCAGTTTCAGCAATGTGGTTTTGCCACAGCCGTTTGGCCCCACCAGCGCGATTTTGTCGCTGCGCTGCACCTGGGCTGAGAAATCGGACACCAGATTTTTGTTAGCGATCTGGTAAAACACGTTTTCCATTTCAAAGACGATCTTGCCGGAACGCGCCGCTTCACCAACTTGCATTTTAGCGCTGCCCAACACTTCACGACGAGCACTACGTTCGTTACGCATCGCTTTCAAGGCACGCACACGGCCTTCGTTACGCGTACGGCGTGCTTTAATGCCCTGACGGATCCACACTTCTTCCTGCGCAAGTTTGCGATCAAACTCGGCATTTTGCAGATCTTCAACACGCAAAGCTTCTTCTTTTGCCAGCAGATACTGATCGTAATCGCCAGGGTAAGAAACCAGTTTGCCGCGATCAAGATCGACGATACGCGTCGCCATATTGCGAATAAATGAACGGTCGTGCGAGATGAAAATAATGCTGCCCTGGAACTCTTTCAGGAAACCTTCCAGCCAGTCGATAGCTTCGATATCCAGGTGGTTGGTTGGCTCATCAAGCAACAAAACGCGTGGAGAACTCACCAGCGCACGGCCCAGTGCCGCTTTACGCAACCAGCCGCCAGAAAGTGCCGACAGTTCAGTATCAGCTTCCAGGCCTAATTGTTCGAGCACTTCATTGATGCGGCTATCCAGTTGCCAGAGATTCTGATGATCCAAAATCTCCTGGATACGCGCCATTTCATTGAGGTTTTTATCGCTCGGGTCGGTCATCACTTTATGGGAAATATCGTGATACGCCTTGAGGTACTCGGCCTGCTCTTCCACGCCTTCCGCAACGAAGTCGTAAACCGTGCCCGCGACATTACGCGGAGGATCTTGTTGCAAACGCGCGACAATCAAATCCTGTTCGTAAACCATGCGCCCATCATCAAGCGGCACTTCACGGTTGAGGATTTTCATCAGTGTGGATTTACCTGCACCGTTACGGCCAACCAGACAGACGCGTTCGTTTTCTTCAATATGGAGTTCGGTGTTATCTAACAACGGTGCGTCACTAAACGACAACCAGGCACCGTGCATACTAATCAATGACATGACAATTAATCCTTGGCTACGTGAGTAACGAGCCAGCAGTTATGAATTTGGCGATTACGGGCAAAATCTTGTGACAAGGTTTTCTGCGTGATTTCCTGAGCACTCAAGCCCAGATTAGCCAGCCCGTCAAAGTCCATTTTGAAGCCACGTTTATTGTTGGAGAACATAATGGTGCCACCCTGGCGCAACAGACGCTTAAGGTCTTTCATCAGCACGATATGGTCGCGCTGGACATCAAAAGATTCTTCCATACGTTTTGAGTTTGAGAACGTCGGTGGATCGATAAAAATCAGATCAAACTGTTCATCGGTTTCACGCAACCAGCCCAGGCAATCAGCCTGAACCAGGCGGTGTGCACGGCCACTCAAGCCGTTAAGACGCAAGTTACGCTCAGCCCACTCAAGGTAAGTACGAGACATATCAACGGTGGTCGTCGTTTTAGCGCCACCTAACCCTGCGTGAACTGTCGCGCTGCCGGTATAAGCAAATAGGTTAAGGAAATCTTTCCCTTTGCTCATTTTGCCCAGCATTTGGCGCGCAATACGGTGGTCGAGGAACAAACCGGTATCAAGATAGTCAGTCAGGTTGACCCACAGACGAGCGTTATATTCGCTCACTTCCATGAAGTCGCCCTTCTCATCCATTTTCTGATACTGGCTTTTCCCTTTCTGACGCTCACGGGTTTTCAGGATCAGTCGGTTGGATGGTAATTCCAGTACAGACATTGTTGCAGCAATTACATCAAACAGACGCTGACGTGCTTTATTAGCATCAACCGTTTTCGGCGGCGCATATTCCTGAACCACAACCCACTCGCCGTAGCGGTCAACAGCAACGTTATAGTCTGGCAAATCGGCATCGTAAATTCGGTAGCATTCGATGCCTTCCTGCCGCGCCCATTTATCGAGTTTTTTGATATTTTTGCGCAGGCGGTTCGCGTAATCATCAGCGATCTGGCCTGATTGTGCACCCGTGCTGGTGGCAGATAACTGATAGTTTTTCTGCACACAATCCAGCGGGCCGTTCTTAGCTTTAAACTGGCGTTCGGCGCGCAGTTGCAGGCAGCTTAGCAAATCCGGAGATGCACTAAACAGCGACAAATTCCAGCCGCCAAAATGGTTTTTCATATTGCGGCCAAGCAGGCTGTGCAACGCAATCAACGCAGGTTCACTATCCAGACGCTCGCCGTATGGCGGGTTACTAACAACCGTACCAACCGGGCCTTCCGGCAGCGGATTGGTCAATTTAGCCACGTCTTTGACTTCGTAGCTGATGATATCGCCCAGACCTGCACGACGGGTGTTGGCGCGGGCGCGTTCAATCACGCGTGAGTCGTTATCGGAACCATAGAAACGCGAAGTGTATTCGCCGAGACCTTTACGCGCACGAACCTGCGCTTCGGTGGTGATCTCTTTCCACAGATCGAAATCATGGTTCGCCCAACCAAGGAAGCCCCAATGTTTGCGATGTAAACCAGGCGCACGATCGGTGGCGATCATCGCAGCTTCAATCAACAGCGTGCCGGAACCGCACATTGGATCGAGCAGCGGAGTACCCGGCTGCCAGCCTGAACGCATAACAATAGCGGATGCCAGCGTTTCTTTAATAGGAGCAGCACCAGTGCTATCGCGGTAACCGCGCTGATGTAGACCTTCGCCGCTTAAATCCAGCGCGATACTGGCGGTATCTTTGTTCAGCCAAACGTTAATGCGCAGATCTGGCTGTTCACGTTCAACGTTCGGACGCGGCAAGTTTTTACGCGTGAAGGAGTCAACAATCGCATCCTTCACTTTTAACGCGCCATATTGACTGTTACGGATGACGTCATTCAGGCCACTGAAATGCACTGCAAATGTGGCATCCGAGCCAAACAATGCAGGCCAGTCGATGGTCTGTACGCCCAGATATAAATCCAGGTCGCTATAAACACTGCATTCATTTAATGGCAGCAAAATGCGGGACGCAAGGCGGCTCCACATCAAGCTTTGATAGAGCAGACGTGAGTCCCCCTGGTAATGTACGCCGCCCTGAACCACCTGGCATGCTTGCGCACCAAGGCCCTCCAGTTCAGTTTTTAATAGCTCTTCAAGCCCACGCGCCGTACTGGCAAACAGAGAATTCATATCGTCACTTAATCAGGTATAAAAAGAAAATTGTGGCGCATTATAGCCAATCCGCCACGCATGTCATAAAGTTGGCCTCTTATATTCTCTTTTTCTTCATTTATGCAAGGAGCGCGTGCGTATCATGATCACCCTATCCCAGCTTTATATTCACCCGGTGAAATCGATGCGCGGCCTTGCGCTCTCCCATGCACAGGCAACAACTAGCGGCTTAGCTTTTGACCGCATCTTTATGGTGACAGAACCTGACGGCACTTTTATTACCGCACGTCAGTTCCCGCAGATGGTGCTATTTACTCCGGCCATTATTCACGATGGTCTATTTTTGAGTGCGCCAGACGGCAGTTCCGCCACAATACGCTTTAGCGATTTCCGGCCTGAGGCTGCGCCAACGGAAGTCTGGGGAAACCATTTCACCGCGCAAATTGCTCCAGATGACATTAACCAATGGCTAAGCGGTTTTTTCTCACGCCCGGTACAACTGCGCTGGCTGGGTGAAAATTTAACACGCCGCGTTAAACGCCATGAAGAGGTACCACTCTCTTTTGCCGACGGTTTCCCATTCTTGCTGGCTAATGAAGCTTCGCTGCGCGATTTGCAAAATCGCTGCCCAGCGAGTGTAAAAATGACGCAATTTCGCCCGAATATTGTGGTCACCGGCGCACAAGCCTGGGACGAAGATAGCTGGCAAGTAGTACGGATTGGCGGCGTCACCTTTGATGTAGCAAAACCATGTAGCCGCTGTATTTTCACCACCGTCAGCCCGGAGCGTGGCCGCAAACATCCGAGTGGCGAGCCGCTGGCAACATTACAAAAATTCCGTACCGCACTGGATAATGGTGATGTCGATTTTGGCCAAAATCTGATTGCCCGCAATAGCGGTGTGATTCGCGTGGGTGATGAACTCGAAGTACTGGCGACAAAACCTGCGAAAGTTTATGGCGCAGGAGTGACCGAAGAAACTCTTGAGCCTTTCGAGCAGCAAGAAAGTTTGGTGGCGATTGACTGGCAGGGTCAACAATTTCGCGGTAACAACCAACAAATTTTACTAGAACAACTCGAACAACAAGGAATTCGCGTGCCCTATTCTTGTCGGGCCGGGATTTGCGGCAGCTGCCGGATAAAGTTAGTCAGTGGGGAAGTCAAAGCGTTGAAGAAAAATGCTATCAATGATGATGGCACAATCCTTTGCTGTAGTTGTATTCCTGCAGGAGATGTAGAGTTAGCGGGAAATTAAACTGCCTGATCAAGGTTAAGGGCGTGACTTGTTGGTTGCGGCTTTAATCTGTCATTCATCACTTTAATCGCATCACCGAGCTGCATGGTACGGCCAGCAAGTTGCAAGCCTGGTTGTGCTAATAAACAGAGTGCAGCGTTATCACCTGTTTCTACCACCAGCAGATTCACCTGCTGCATATCGTCGCTTAACCACACACAGGCTGCATCGCCCGGTATTGGCTGCCAGCATTCCCCATGAGAGAGAAAGTGCCAGCTTTTTGGCATCTGCGGCTTGAGATAACGAATCGCTACGAGTGCGTTTAATACCAGTTCAGCGCGCTGCTCTTTGCTTAATACGAGATCACGACATTTTTCTTCAAAAGAGAAAAAAAGAGCTGCATCATCAACACAAAACCCTGTGTTTTCAAAGGCATCGGGAGTAAGCATTTTACGAGGGAAACGGGAACGGAAAAGCATACCATTGGCTAAATCGAGCATCATACGATCATGCTCCTCATCATAATACCAACGCCAATTATCGTCCGGTTTAATCCGCATAATTATTTGCCCTTATCCCCATATACCTGCGATTAGAAATATCCTTATCACCGCTTCGTAAATGAACACATTAATAAAAGACCAATATGTTCAAATTAGCAACAGTGATGGAATATAAAACAACCGGGACTCAAAATAAAGCCCCGGTTGTCCGAAAGTAAAACATTCAGAGATTACAAACCTGAAATAATTTCTTTAATCAGAGGTGGGCCTTTAAATATGAAGCCGGAATATATTTGTACTAAAGAGGCACCCGCTGCCATCTTCTCGCGTGCGGCAATCAATGAATCAATACCGCCTACGCCAATAATCGGCAAGCGACCATTTAATTCTTGCGACAAGCGGCGAATAATTTCTGTGCTTTTTAACTGAACCGGGCGACCACTTAAGCCACCCATTTCATCGCAATATTTCATGCCCTGAACCAGGCTGCGATCCAATGTCGTATTGGTCGCAATTACCCCATCAATATTATGGCGTACCAAACTATCAGCTACCTGGATCAATTCTTCTTCAGAAAGATCCGGCGCGATCTTCACTGCCACAGGGACATATTTATGATGCAATTCCTGAAGCGCTCGCTGCTTATTTTTGATTGCAGATAACAGATCATCCAGCGCATCGCCGTATTGCAACGTGCGTAATCCAGGGGTATTTGGTGATGAAATATTAATCGCTATATAACCCGCGTAAGGATAAATTTTATCCATGCAGATCAAATAGTCATCTTTCCCTTGTTCAACTGGAGTGTCTTTATTCTTACCAATATTGATGCCAAGCACCCCGTCAAAATGGGATTTTTTGACATTCTCAACCAAGTTATCAACACCGTGGTTATTGAAACCCATACGGTTAATTAATCCTTCAGCCTCTACCAGACGAAAGATCCTTGGCTTGTCATTACCAGGCTGTGGGCGAGGCGTTACCGTGCCAATTTCAATGGAGCCAAAGCCCATTGCACCCAACGCATCAATGCACTCACCATTTTTGTCCAGACCTGCAGCCAGACCTAATGGGTTCTTAAAGGTCAATCCCATACAAGTGACAGGTTTTGACGGCACGTTTTGCCGCACCAGCCATTCGAGAGGTGTACCTGATACACGACGCAATTGCTGGAATGTCACTTCATGAGCGCGCTCTGGATCGAGCTTGAATAGGGCTTTACGAACGAAGGGGTAGTACATGAACTCTCCTGGATTCCCGGTATGCAAACCGGGGCCGTATTATCGTCGATAACGTCATTGAATGGAATTGACCTGTGACAAAAAAGGCTGAATCAGCGCAATCGTTTCCCTCTATCCCTGATGTTATGCGTTTTTTAGCAATTGTTTTCCAGATAAATCATTTAGTGGAATAAGAGTTCTGCGCGAATATCACACTCAATTGTTATCAATGTTATCTAAAAGCAAACAATTAGTTATAAGGAAACAATATGCGTGTGATTACCCTTGCTGGAAGCCCGCGCTTCCCATCCCGTTCTAGTGCACTGCTGGAATATGCCCGCGAAAAACTGAGCGCTCTGGATATCGAGGTGTGTCACTGGCATCTACAAAATTTTGCGCCTGAAGATTTGCTGTACGCACGTTTCGATAGCCCCGCTCTTTTAACGCTCATTGAGCAATTGCAGCAGGCCGATGGCGTGATCATCGCAACACCTGTTTATAAAGCTTCATTTTCTGGCGCTCTGAAAACGCTGCTCGACCTGCTTCCTGAGCGCGCACTGGATAAGAAAGTCGTTCTGCCTTTAGCCACTGGCGGTACGGTCGCGCACATGCTGGCAGTCGATTACGCACTAAAGCCTGTCCTTAATGCGCTAAAAGCACAGGAAATCCTACATGGCGTGTTTGCTGATGACAGCCAGATAGCGGATTACCAGCACAAACCAGTGTTCAGCAACAACTTACAACAACGCCTCGATAACTCGCTGGAAACCTTCTGGCAGGCTCTGCACCGCCGGGATTTCATTGTCTCCTCCCCTTTTAAAACGCAAGGAGTTGCTCATGTTTAACTTTCTGAAACGAACCGCGCCCTGGCTTGCACTCGCAGGAACATTAAGCCTGAGCGCTACACTTCACGCGGCTGAAACTGGTCCTGAGCAGCTACGCATTGGTTATCAAAAAGGCTCGGTCAGCATGGTGCTGGCGAAAAGCCACCAGCTGCTGGAAAAAGAGTATCCAAACACAAAATTCCAGTGGATTGAATTCCCGGCGGGCCCGCAAATGCTCGAAGCGCTGAACATCGGCAGTATCGATCTCGGCAGCACCGGTGATATTCCGCCAATCTTCGCGCAGGCCGCGGGCGCTGATCTTGTGTATGTCGGGTCTGAGCCTGCAAAACCAAAAGCCGAAGTGATTCTGGTACCGGAAAATAGCCCAATAAAAACCGTGGCGGATCTTAAAGGGCATAAAATTGCTTTCCAGAAAGGTTCCAGTTCCCACAACCTGGTACTACGAGCGCTGCAAAAAGCTGGGCTGAAATTTACCGATGTCCAGCCTGCTTATTTAACTCCGGCTGATGCGCGTGCTGCATTCCAACAGGGCAACGTTGATGCCTGGGCGATTTGGGACCCGTACTATTCTGCGGCCTTGTTAAACGGCGGTGTGCGCGTGTTAACCGACGGTAGCGAGCTGAATCAGACGGGTTCTTTCTATCTTGCTTCACGCCCTTATGCCGAACAAAACGGTCCGTTCCTGCAACAGGTTCTGAAAACATTTAGCGACGCCGATGCGTTAACCCGTAGCCAACGTGATGCAAGCGTCGCGCTGCTGGCAAAAACCATGGGGCTACCGGAAAAAGTGATTGCCACCTATTTCGATCATCGCCCACCAACGGTGATTACACCAGTCAGCGCCGAGACTGCGAAAAAACAACAGCAAACCGCAGATCTGTTTTATGACAACCACTTAGTGCCTAAGAAAGTCGATATTCGCACCCGCATCTGGCAGCCCTCAACACAAGGAAACAAGTCATGAGTTTAAATATGTTCTGGTTCTTACCTACCCATGGCGATGGCCACTACTTAGGAAGCAACGATGCAGCACGCCCGGTTGATCACGGTTATCTGCAACAGATTGCTCAGGCTGCTGACAGACTCGGTTTTACTGGCGTACTGATCCCAACGGGCCGTTCTTGTGAAGATGCCTGGCTGGTTGCCGCATCTATGATTCCGGTGACGCAGCGTTTGAAATTTCTGGTCGCGCTGCGCCCAAGCGTGACCTCGCCAACCGTGGCTGCACGCCAGGCCGCAACGCTCGACCGACTTTCCAACGGGCGTGCTTTATTTAACCTGGTGACCGGTAGCGACCCGGAAGAGCTGGCTGCAGACGGCGTGTTCCTCAATCATAAAGAGCGTTATGAAGCCTCTGCGGAATTTACCAATATCTGGCGTCGTTTGCTGGAAGGCGAAACGGTAGATCACGAAGGCAAACACATTCAGGTTAAAGGGGCAAAACTGTTGTTCCCGCCAGTGCAACAGCCCCGTCCCCCGCTCTATTTTGGTGGCTCTTCAGATGTGGCACAGGATCTTGCCGCCGAACAAGTGGATCTCTATCTCACCTGGGGCGAGCCACCACATTTAGTGAAAGAAAAAATTGAGCAAGTCCGAGCGAAAGCCGCAGCTCATGGCCGCACGGTACGTTTCGGCATTCGCTTGCATGTGATAGTGCGCGAAACCAACGAAGAAGCATGGGATGCCGCTAATCGCCTGATTTCTCAGCTTGATGATGAAACCATCGCCAAAGCGCAGGCCGCATTTGCGCGCACCGATTCCGTCGGGCAGCACCGCATGGCGGCGTTGCACGGCGGCAAACGTGACAACCTGGAAATTAGCCCGAACCTGTGGGCGGGCGTTGGCCTGGTGCGTGGCGGTGCGGGTACTGCGTTGGTAGGTGATGGCCCAACTGTTGCGGAGCGCATCAACGAATACGCTGCGCTTGGTATCGACAGTTTTATTCTTTCGGGATACCCGCATCTGGAAGAGGCTTATCGAGTTGGGGAGTTGCTGTTCCCACATCTTGATGTCGCGATTCCACAAATTCCACAGCCGCGCCTGGTTCATGAACGGGGCGAAGTGGTAGCAAATGACTTTATCCCGCGCAAAGTGGCGCAAAGCTAAGGAGCAGCCAATGACCCCTTCAACGCACAAACTGTTACTGAGGCTGGCACCGTGGTTTTTGCCGGTTGCGGTTATCGCAATCTGGCAACTCTCTTCGAGCGCAGGCTGGCTCTCGTCGCGAATCCTCCCTTCTCCTGAAGGGGTGGTGATTGCATTCTGGAATCTCTCAGCCAGCGGTGAATTATGGCAGCACCTGGCTATCAGCTCATGGCGTGCGGTGATTGGTTTTAGCATTGGCGGTTCTCTGGGGTTAGTGCTCGGATTGATAAGCGGCCTGTCTCGCTGGGGAGAGCGCCTGCTGGACAGTTCGATTCAGATGCTGCGTAACGTTCCGCACCTGGCGCTGATTCCGTTGGTGATTTTGTGGTTCGGTATCGATGAATCTGCGAAGATTTTCCTCGTCGCACTCGGTACGCTGTTCCCTATTTATATCAATACCTGGCATGGCATCCGTAATATCGACCAGGGTTTGTTGGAGATGGCACGTAGCTATGGGTTGTCGGGCTTTAGTCTGTTCGCGCAGGTGATTCTACCCGGTGCACTTCCTTCGATTATGGTCGGAATTCGTTTCGCCTTAGGCCTGATGTGGTTGACCTTAATCGTGGCAGAAACCATTTCTGCTAACTCAGGAATTGGTTATCTGGCAATGAACGCCCGCGAATTCCTGCAAACCGATGTGGTGGTGGTCGCCATCATTCTTTACGCCCTGCTCGGCAAACTCGCTGACATCAGCGCGCAATTACTCGAACGTGTCTGGCTGCGCTGGCATCCGGCTTATCAGTTGCAGGAGGAGAACGCATGAATACCGCTCGCTTAAACCAGGGGACTCCCCTGCTCCTTAACAGCGTAACCAAACGCTACGGTAATAAAACGATTCTTGATGAGCTGGAATTACATATCCCTGCCGGGCAATTTGTTGCCGTGGTTGGGCGCAGCGGCGGCGGTAAAAGTACCTTGCTGCGTTTATTGGCAGGGTTGGAAAATGCCAACGGTGGCTCGCTGATTGCCGGAAACGCACCACTGCGCGAGAGCCAGGATGAAACACGCTTAATGTTCCAGGATGCTCGCCTGCTGCCGTGGAAATCAGTGATTAACAATGTTGGCCTGGGGCTGAAAGGGAACTGGAAAGAATCGGCGATGAAAGCGCTGGAAGCGGTTGGGCTTGCCAATCGCGCTACCGAGTGGCCGGCCGCCCTGTCCGGCGGCCAGAAACAACGCGTGGCGTTGGCCCGGGCTCTAATTCATCGCCCACGCCTGTTATTGCTGGATGAACCGTTGGGTGCACTGGATGCCCTGACGCGTATCGAAATGCAGGAGTTGATTGTCTCTTTGTGGCAGGAACATGGGTTTACGGTATTGCTGGTGACGCACGATGTTAGCGAAGCCGTTGCGATGGCGGATCGAGTGTTACTGATTGAAGAAGGAAAGATCGGTTTGGATCTGACGGTAGATTTGCCACGTCCCCGTAAGCTCGGCTCTGTCCGGCTGGCTGAACTGGAATCTCAGGTGTTAGAACGAGTGATGAAACGGCAGGTTATAGAAGAACCGGCACGCGTGGTGCGCACCGGTTAAATTATGTCGGATGTCGCTTACGCTAATCCGACCTGGTCAAACTTTTGTAGGGTGGATTAGCGGTAAGCGACATCCACCTTATAAAAGCGATATTAAGCTAACGCTTTAGAAATTTTCTCGAACAGATCGCCCGACAAATTCTCCAGCCCTTTCAGCTGTTCCAGCGCTGCACGCATCATGCCCTGACGTTTCTCGTCATAGCGTTTCAGGCGAATCAACGGCTCAATCAGACGAGACGCAACCTGCGGGTTACGGTGGTTCAGCTCGCTGAGCATTTCCACCATAAACTGATAACCGCTGCCGTCGAGCGCGTGGAATGCAGCCGGGTTAGCCGAGGCAAACGCACCAATCAGCGAGCGCACGCGGTTTGGATTACCCATGCTGAATGAACGATGGTTTAGCAATTCACGCACTTTGCTCAGCGTGTCAGCCGCAGGACTTGTCGCTTGCAGCACAAACCATTTATCCATAACCAGACCGTCCTGATGCCATTTCTCATCAAATGCAGCCAGCAGTTCTGCACGGCACGGCAATTGCGCAGCAACTGACGCAGATAAAGCGGCAATAGAGTCCGTCATGTTATCAGCGCTTTCGAACTGGTTACGCACCAGTTGCTCAGCCAGCTGCTTCTCGCCAAAGGCCAGATAACGCAGGCAAGTATTACGCAGCGCACGTTTGCCGATATCCGCATGCTCGACGCGATAAGCATCGAGTTTGTTGGCGTTGTAAACCGCCAGGAACTCATCAGCCAGCTCGTTTGCCAAAGTACGAGTCAGTGCTTCATGCACTGCAGCAATTGCCTGTGGATCGATTTTCTGGAACAGCTCGGCGATTTCGTTCTGCGATGGCAGCGTCAGAATTTCTGCCGCCAGTGCCGGGTCGATTTTCTCGTCCAGCAAAATTGCACGGAACGCATCAGCAACATGCAGCGGCAGCGACAACGGCTGGCCCTGTTGGCTGCGGTTGACGTTCAGCTTGATGTAAGTTGCCAGCAGACTTTGTGCCGCATCCCAACGCGAGAAATCGTTACGCGCGTGACGCATCAGGAAGGTTAGCTGCTGATCGCTCCACTTATATTCCAGTTTCACTGGCGCAGAGAATTCACGTAGCAAAGACGGAACTGGCTGGAAGTAAACGTTATCAAAAACAAACGTCTGCTCGGCCTGAGTCACATTCAGCACGTGGTGAATCGGATGACCATTTTTCTGCAAAGGAATCACTTTGCCCTCGTTGTCATACAGTTCGATGTCGAACGGAATATGTAACGGGTGCTTTTCCTGCTGCTCGGCGGTTGGCGGCGTGTGTTGGCTGATGGTCAGCGTATACAGCTCTTTTTCCGGGTCGTAGTCATCACGCACGGTGACTACAGGCGTACCTGCCTGGCTGTACCAACGGCGGAAGTGCGATAGGTCAACGTTCGACGCATCTTCCATCGCCTGCACGAAATCATCACAGGTTGCTGCGCTGCCATCATGGCGCTCAAAGTAAAGTAGCATCCCTTTCTGGAAGTTCTCTTCACCCAGCAAAGTGTGCAGCATACGGATAACTTCTGAACCCTTCTCATACACCGTCAGGGTGTAGAAGTTGTTCATTTCAATGACTTTGTCCGGGCGAATCGGATGCGCCATCGGGCTTGCGTCTTCAGCGAACTGCGCAGCACGCATGGTGCGCACATTCTGAATGCGGTTTACTGCGCGTGAACCGAGGTCTGAACTAAATTCTTGATCGCGGAAAACAGTCAGCCCTTCTTTCAGGCTTAACTGGAACCAATCACGACAAGTCACGCGGTTACCGGTCCAGTTATGGAAATATTCGTGGCCGATAACGGCTTCGATATCGAGATAGTCTTTGTCCGTCGCGGTTTCCGCACGGGCCAGCACGTATTTGGAGTTAAAGACGTTAAGCCCTTTGTTCTCCATCGCGCCCATGTTGAAGAAATCGACGGCGACAATCATATAGATGTCGAGGTCGTATTCCAGGCCGAAGCGGGTTTCATCCCATTTCATCGACGCTTTCAAAGAGGTCATCGCCCAACCTGCGCGGTCGAGATTGCCACGATCGACGAACAATTCCAGCGCCACATCGCGGCCAGAACGCGTTTTGAACGTGTCACGTAAGACGTCGAAATCACCCGCCACCAGCGCAAACAGGTAGGAAGGTTTTGGGAACGGATCCTGCCACTGAACCCAATGACGGCCATTTTCCAGTTCACCTTCGGCAATGCGGTTGCCGTTAGATAACAGGAATGGATATTTGGATTTATCGGCAATGATTTTGGTGGTGAAACGCGCCAGAACGTCTGGTCGGTCGAGATACCAGGTAATGTGGCGGAAACCTTCAGCTTCACACTGAGTGCAAAGCGCATCGCCTGAAAGATAAAGCCCTTCGAGCGCGGTATTAGTTGCCGGGCTGATTTCATTAGCGATGGTCAGCGTGAAGGCTTCTGGCAGCGATTCAATAATCAATGCGCCATCTTCCTGGCGATAATCTTCCCAGGCAGCACCGTTGACCGAAATTGAAACCAGCGTCAGGTCTTCGCCATCAAGACGCAGTGGCGCACCAGCCGCGCCCTGGCGGGTAATTTGGCTGACCGCAGTGACCAGGGTTTTTGTGGCATCAAGGTCAAAGGTCAAATCGATATCGGTAATCGTGTAATCTGGCGCACGGTAGTCGTGGCGATATTTGGCTTGTGGCTGTTGTGTCATAAAAAACCTTATATATCTTCCGTAAGTTTTCGGGGTTCAGTCTATTCCTGTTGCTCTAATGTTGCCACGCAGAATCATCAACTTTTCTGGGCATCTGGCGCATATTGCTACATTTATATAACAAGCGGCACAAATTGCCATCGACCCGGATCGGTTCGTGTGTTGTGATCCAGGTTTAATAAACAGATAATCAGGGTATACTCCTGCGTCTTTTATCTGCTTAGCCCTTATGGAAACGCTCCTGTGAGAGGATGCTGCAACGCGCCATGACACGATACGCTTCCCCGATTTTGCAAACGCTTCTGGATACTGACGCCTATAAGCTTCATATGCAGCAGGCGGTTTTCCACCGTTATCACGACGTGAGCGTCGCGGCCGAGTTCCGTTGCCGCGGTGACGATCTGCTGGGCATTTATGCAGATGACATCCGTGAACAGGTTGATTTAATGCAGCACCTCGCGCTTAGCGACGAGGAATTTACCTTCCTGGAAAGTCTGCCGTTCTTTAAAGCAGATTATCTCGCGTGGCTGCGTACTTTTCGCTACGACCCCTCGACAGTCCATATCCGCAATAACAATGGTCATTTAGACATTCGTCTGACCGGCACCTGGCTGGAAGTAATTATGTGGGAAGTGCCGCTGCTGGCCGTGATCAGTGAAGTGGTGCATCAGCACCGTTCACCCGGCGTCACGCCGCAAATGGCGCTGGAGAGTCTGGAAAGTAAGCTGGTTCAATTCAAAGAACTGACAGCAGACACCGACCTTTCCAAATTCCGTCTGATGGATTTTGGTACCCGCCGCCGTTTCTCCCGTGAAGTTCAGGAGGCGATTGTCAGCCGCCTGCAACAAGAAACGTGGTTTGTCGGTACCAGTAATTACGACCTGGCGCATCGACTGAATTTAACCCCAATGGGCACTCAGGCCCACGAATGGTTCCAGGCACATCAGCAAATCAGCCCTACACTGGCGAACAGCCAACGTGCAGCACTCCAGGCATGGCTTGACGAGTATCCTGACAAACTCGGTATCGCATTAACGGATTGCATCACTATGGATGCCTTCTTGCGCGATTTTGACCTCTCGTTTGCCAGCCAATACCAGGGATTGCGCCATGATTCAGGGGATCCAGTCGAATGGGGCGAAAAAGCTATCGCTCATTATCAGAAGCTTGGCATTGATCCAAAAACCAAAGTATTGGTGTTCTCTGATAATTTGGATTTGCCAAAAGCTATTGAGTTGTATCGCCACTTCGCAGCGCGCATCAATTTAAGTTTTGGTATCGGTACTCGCCTGACCTGCGATATTCCACAGGTGAAGCCGCTGAATATTGTTATCAAACTGGTGGAGTGTAACGGCAAGCCGGTGGCGAAACTTTCTGACAGCCCGGGCAAAACGATTTGCCACGATAAAGCGTTCGTCCGCGCATTGCGTAAAGCCTTCGATTTGCCACAGGTTAAGAAAGCCAGCTGATTCAGATAAACTCATGGGTGATATTCATTGAGCCCATGAGTTTTCCTATTTATCCCCCCACGCCCCCTTCTTTATTGTATTTCTTGCTCCCTGATGATTTTTCTACTTGTCTGATTGCTCGCGACAGGTAACATAGATAACCCCCCATTGTGGGTAATTTATTTTTGTCATTGACCAATTAATAGAGAGAAAAATATGAGCGTTGTGCCTGTAGCCGACGTACTCCAGGGCCGTGTAGCCGTTGACCAAGAAGTCACCGTGCGCGGATGGGTGCGTACTCGTAGAGATTCAAAAGCTGGTATCTCCTTCCTCGCCGTCTATGACGGTTCCTGCTTCTCTCCTGTACAGGCCGTCATTAATAATACTCTGCCTAATTACAATGAAGACGTACTGCGCCTGACCACTGGCTGTTCAGTCGTTGTCACAGGTAAAGTTGTAGAGTCTCTCGGTCAGGGCCAGAGCTTTGAAATCCAGGCCACTGAAGTTGAAGTGACTGGTTGGGTTGATGATCCTGATACTTACCCGATGGCGGCTAAACGCCACAGCATTGAGTATCTGCGTGAAGTTGCTCACTTGCGTCCGCGTACCAACATGATCGGCGCTGTTGCACGCGTTCGTCATACACTGGCCCAGGCGCTGCATCGCTTCTTCCATGAGCAAGGTTATTTTTGGGTTTCTACACCACTGATTACTGCCTCAGACACCGAAGGCGCAGGCGAGATGTTCCGCGTGTCTACGCTGGATATGGAAAATCTGCCACGTAACGACGCTGGCAAAGTCGATTTCGATAAAGACTTCTTTGGCAAAGAAGCGTTCCTGACCGTATCGGGTCAGTTGAACGGTGAAACCTATGCGTGCGCGTTGTCCAAGGTTTATACCTTCGGCCCAACCTTCCGTGCTGAAAACTCTAACACCAGCCGTCACCTGGCTGAGTTCTGGATGTTAGAACCGGAAGTCGCTTTCGCAAATCTGGACGACGTAGCAGGTCTGGCAGAAGCGATGCTGAAATATGTCTTCAAAGCGGTGCTTGATGAGCGCATGGATGACATGGAGTTCTTCGCAGAGCGCGTTGACAAAGATGCAGTCGCACGTTTACAGCGTTTCATTGATGCTGATTTCGCTCAGGTTGACTACACCGACGCTGTTACAATTCTCGAGAATTGTGGCCAGAAATTCGAAAACCCAGTTTACTGGGGCGTTGACCTTTCTTCTGAGCATGAACGTTACCTTGCTGAGCAACACTTCAAAGCACCGGTAGTTGTGAAGAATTACCCGAAAGATATTAAAGCGTTCTATATGCGCCTTAACGAAGACGGTAAAACCGTTGCCGCAATGGACGTGTTAGCGCCGGGCATCGGTGAGATCATCGGTGGTTCTCAGCGTGAAGAGCGCCTGGATGTGCTGGATGCGCGCATGGCTGAGATGGGTCTGAATAAAGAAGACTACTGGTGGTACCGCGACCTGCGTCGTTACGGCACCGTTCCACATTCGGGCTTCGGTCTTGGTTTTGAGCGTCTGATTGCCTATGTAACCGGTGTTCAGAACGTTCGTGACGTGATTCCATTCCCACGTACACCGCGTAACGCAAGCTTCTAAGTCGTCGTTTTTCTAAGGCCAGCATCGCTGGCCTTTTTTTTGCCTGTCGTACAAACGTCTTTTTTCTTCAACGAAAGTTAAACAAACGTCAATTTCAACCCCTTCCTGCAACTTGCCCGTTACCAATTGTGTCTATGAAACAGACAAACACAAAATAACCTTACTTTCCCCTTGCAGCCTCATTCTGATGTTTGACTTAGCACATTCGGCCAAAATTCACACAGATGTCTGGACATCCAAAAAACACTCGAAAAATGTGCAAATGTAAGCGAAGAATTCACTAAGTTTATCCTTATACGGATTAAACATAAGTAATTCATATATATAGGAATGGAAAGGTCGAATTTTATACGAAGCGGCTAAGAAGTTTGAGTTAGTTCACAAAGTTCCATAAAATACACATTTAGTTACACATAGTTTCTTCTTGTAACTCACTCTCGATGTTTGTAGCACTTTCAGGCTAGCGAAACGGTTTCATGGATGGAAAGATGCCTGACAGATACAGAAAGACACCAAACTCTCATCAATAGTTCCGTATAGAATTATTGACGGCAGTGGCAGGTGTTACAAAAAAACCTAATGAGGGTAATAAATAATGATGAAGCGCAATATTCTGGCAGTGTTAATCCCTGCTCTGCTGGTAGCCGGTGCAGCTAACGCTGCAGAAATCTACAACAAAAACGGCAACAAACTGGACTTCTATGGTAAGGCTGTTGGTGAGCATGGCTGGACGACTAACGGTCACAGCACAAACGCTGACTCTACCTATGCTCGTATTGGCTTCAAGGGTGAAACCCAGATCAATGACCAGATGATTGGTTACGGTCAGTGGGAATACAACATGACCGCTTCCAACCCGGAAGGCGCTCAGAGCCAAAATACTCGTCTGGCATTTGCTGGTCTGAAATTTGGTGATGCAGGTTCCCTGGATTACGGCCGTAACTATGGCGCAATCTACGACGTAGCGGCTTACACCGATATGTTCGTTGTTTGGGGTGGCGATTCATGGGCTGCTACCGACAACTTCATGACTGGCCGTACTAATGGTGTTCTGACTTACCGTAACAGCAACTTCTTCGGTCTGGTTGACGGTCTGAACTTTGCTCTGCAATACCAGGGTAAAAACGATCGTAACAGTCCAGTTACCGTTAACTATGACGACACTACTGGTACCCCAATCTCAGCTAGCCTGAGTGGTAACGGCGCTAAAGCTAACGGCGAAGGCTACAGCACTGCTGTAACTTATGACTTTGCAGAAGGCTTCAGCGTAGCTGCGGGTTATGCAAACTCTGACCGTACCGATGCACAGAAGAATGCAGAAACAGCATCAACTCCAGCGGGTGTTCGCTATAACGGCGGCGCAAGTGGTGATCAAGCTGAAGCATGGTCTACTTCTGCTAAATACGATGCAAACAACGTGTACGCAGCAGTTATGTATGCAGAAACGCAGAACATGACTCGTGAACCAGATGCAAACTTCGCTAACAAAACTCAGAACTTCGAAGCGGTTGTTCAGTACCAATTCGATTTCGGTCTGCGTCCATCCGTGGGTTACGTGCAGTCTAAAGGTAAGGACCTTGTTGGTCGTAAAGGCTTTGCAGGCGGCGATGCTGACCTGGTTAAATATGTCGAAGTCGGTACCTGGTACTACTTCAACAAAAACATGAACGTTTACGCGGCATACAAATTTAACCTGCTGGACGACAACAGCTACGCACAAGCGACTGGTCAAGAAACTGATGACCAGACCACTGTTGGTATCGTTTACCAGTTCTAATTATCCAGCAACTTTGTTGCAAGGATGATTTAAAAACAGGGCTTCGGCTAATGCCGGTCACTTAAGGTGACCGGCATTGTTTTTTAAGGGATATTTCGACCTTTTTTCTCTCACTTCCCTTGCATATTCACGCTCACGCCTCGAGGGGAGTTTTAGCATCGCTGCGTTGCTGTAAAAATGCTTCAGGTGACCCGGGA
>NZ_JAJSOS010000018.1:0-49727 GCF_021283185.1 Buttiauxella cochleicola | reverse complement strand
GCCCCTCTCTCACCGCCATATTTAAAGAAGAGCTCGCATGTAAATGCGGGCTTTTTTTTCGCCCGAAACCCGTGGAGAGATGGGTGAGAACCCTCGACCCGAGGTTCGACAAATGCTTTAGCATTTGCACGTCAGGGGCGCTTGCGACCATGACGCCCGTAGGGTGAGCGCAGCGAATCAGCCCCTATCTCACCGCCATATTCCAGGAGAAAGTCTGAATTCGCGTTCAGACTTTTTTTTGCCTAAAATCCGGCATCGTTCATGCCTTGACCAAACGGTATAGAAACAGAAGATTAAACTTGACCGAATGCGGTCTACTCCCTATAGTAGCGCCCCGTTGCCCCATGATATTGGCAACAGATTCAAAACGGTGAGGTGTCCGAGTGGCTGAAGGAGCACGCCTGGAAAGTGTGTATACGGCAACGTATCGAGGGTTCGAACCCCTCTCTCACCGCCATCTTCTAAGAAGAGCCCGCATGAAAATGCGGGCTTTTTTTCGTCTGGATTTTGTGTTCTGCCTGTCGGATGACGCTGCGCTTATCCGGCCTACCCGGTTTCAGATGGTTTTGTAGGGGTGCACGATTTACCATAAAAAAACCCGAACCTAAGTTCGGGCTTGTCAGTGCTGTTATGCCTTACCTTTGCTAAACCGTTTTCGTATCACCACAAAGAACACCGGCACAAAGAAGATGGCGAGCAAGGTTGCCGAGAGCATTCCGCCCATTACCCCTGTGCCCACTGCATTCTGCGCCCCGCTGCCAGCACCGCTGCTTAATACCAGTGGCATCACCCCCAGAATAAATGCCAGTGATGTCATCAGGATAGGTCGCAGACGCATACGCACTGCCTCAAGCGTGGCCTCTATTATCTCTTTGCCTTCCTTTTCCATCAGGTCCTTAGCAAATTCGACGATTAGAATTGCATTCTTCGCCGACAGACCAATAGTGGTCAACAATCCGACCTGGAAATAAACGTCGTTATTCATTCCCCGCATTACCGCCGCCAGAAGTGCGCCAACCACGCCTAATGGCACAACCAGCATGACCGAGAATGGTATCGACCAGCTTTCATAGAGTGCAGCCAGACAAAGGAACACGACCACTAACGAGATGGCATAGAGTGCAGGAGCCTGGTTTCCAGAAAGCCTTTCCTGATATGACATTCCCGTCCAGTCATAGCCTATTCCAGCGGGTAATTTTGAAGCCAATTGCTCCATTAACACCATGGCCTCTCCGGTACTTTTTCCCGGTGCTGCCTCGCCCAATAGTTCCATCGATGGCAAACCGTTATATCGCTCCAGACGCGGCGAACCATACATCCAGTGCGATGACGAAAATGCTGAAAATGGAGCCATTTGCCCAGAGCTACCACGGACATAGAGATTATTAATATCCTGCGGCAACATGCGGAAGCGGGCATCAGCTTGCACATAAACCTTCTTCACGCGGCCGTGATCGATAAAATCGTTCACGTAAGTACCACCCAGTGCACTGGCTATGGTTTGATTAATATCCGCAAGGCTAATGCCAAGGGCTTGCGCCTTTTCCTGGTCAATTTCCAGCTTGTACTGTGGGGTGTCTTCAAGCCCATTAGGGCGAACACGCGTCAATATCTCGGGATGTTTGGCGATCATCGCCAATAATTGATTACGGGACTGCGTTAATTGCTGATGGCCAAGGTTTGCCTGGTCAATCAGTTCAAAGTCAAAACCCGTCGCCGTACCTAATTCGATAATCGCCGGTAAGTTAAACGGGAACACCAGTCCATCATGAATCCGACCAAATGCTTTGGTCGCGCGTTCAACAATCGCACCGACCGCATTCTCTTTTCCAGACCGTTCCTCCCAGGGTTTCAGGCTAATAAAGGCAATCCCGGAGTTTTGCCCCTGCCCGCTGTAGCTAAAACCATTCACCGTAAACACGGATTCGACGTTGGCTTTTTCGGTATTCAGGTAGTAATCGGTGATTTGATCGAGCACTTTTTGTGTTCTTTCCTGCGTCGCACCAGCGGGCAGCTGCACCATCGTCATAAACACACCCTGATCTTCTTCGGGCAGGAATGCGGTAGGTAAACGCAGGAATAGCACCGCCATTCCTGCAACAATAATCACATACACCAGTAAATAACGCCCGGTGCTGCGTAAAATGTTACTGACACTATCTGTGTAGTGATGAGCACTTTGGTTGAATTTCTTGTTAAACCAGCCAAAGAAGCCCGTTTTTTCATGCGCCTGCGGGTCAACTGGTTTTAGCAAAGTCGCGCAGAGTGCTGGTGTCAGGATCAAAGCAACCAACACCGAAAGCGCCATTGCCGAAACGATAGTAATCGAGAACTGGCGATAAATTGCCCCGGTCGAGCCACCGAAAAAGGCCATCGGAATAAACACCGCCGACAGCACCATAGCGATACCGACTAACGCCCCCTGGATCTGGCTCATCGATTTCTTGGTGGCTTCTTTCGGTGAGAGATGCTCTTCGACCATCACGCGCTCAACGTTTTCCACCACCACGATCGCATCATCCACCAGCAGGCCTATCGCTAACACCATGCCAAACATCGTCAGGGTGTTTATCGAGTAGCCAAAGGCAGATAGGACGGCAAATGTCCCCAGTAATACGACCGGCACCGCGATAGTCGGAATCAGCGTGGCGCGCAGATTTTGCAAGAAGAGATACATTACCAGGAACACCAGGATGATCGCTTCGAACAGTGTTTTCACCACCTCGTGAATGGATATTTTCACAAACGGCGTGGTGTCATAGGGATAAACAACCGTCATCCCTTGGGGGAAGTAAGGTTGTAGTGAGGCCAGCTTTGACTTGATAGCGGCAGCGGTATCCAGGGCATTTGCACCCGTCGCAAGCTTAATTCCCAGGCCTGCCGCCGCCTGGCCATTAATTTTCGCAACCGTATTGTAGTTTTCACCACCCAGCTCAATGCGCGCCACGTCGCTTAAATGAACAACTGAACCATCCGGGTTCACTTTCATGGTTACTTTGCCGAACTCAACCGGATCACGTAAGCGTGTCTGCGCAATAATCGATGCGTTAAGCTGCTGATTTTTAACCGCAGGCGTGCCACCGAGTTGCCCGGCAGCCACCTGGTCATTCTGCAATTTGAGCTGATTGACTACATCGCCCGGATTAAGCTGGTATTTGTTCAGCGCATTCGCATTAAGCCAAATACGCATCGCGTACTGGGCGCCAAATAGCTGCACATCCCCCACCCCGTTGGTTCGGCTGATAGCATCTTTAATATTCGATGCCACATAGTCGGAAATATCATCCTGTGTCAGGCTTGGGTTATTAGAGATAAAACCCGCTACCAGCAAGAAACTGCTCGAGGATTTTTCGACACTAATCCCCTGCTGCTGCACTTCTTGTGGCAGTAATGGCATCGCCAGTTGCAGCTTGTTCTGCACCTGGACTTGCGCAATATCCGGGCTGGTGCCTGATTTGAAGGTCATGGTAATAGTCACGCCACCGGCAGAATCACTGGTGGAGGACATATACATCAGGTTATCGATACCGTTCATATTTTGTTCGATAACCTGCGTCACGGTATCCTGCACCGTCTGGGCATCAGCACCAGGATAGGTTGCCGTCACCGCAACAGCCGGTGGCGCAATCGTTGGATACTGCGCGACGGGAAGCTGTAAAATTGCCAAGCCACCAGCAATCATCAAAATGATCGCCAGCACCCAGGCAAAAATTGGTCGTTCGATAAAAAACTTAGCCATTGTGCAAACCTTAGCGTGTTTGAGTGTCAGCGCTATCTGGCACTATCTGGACAGCGACCCCAGGACGCACGCGCTGAAGCCCGCTGACGATGATTTTATCGCCAGGCTTCACACCTTTGGTTACCAGCCATTTATCACCAATCGCCTGAGGGGCCACCACTTCGCGGACGACCGCTTTATTATTCTCGTCGACCACCATCACGGTGGCGTCACCACGCGGATTGCGCGTGACCCCCTGTTGCGGCACTAAAATCGCTTCGGGCTGAATGCCTTCATCGATTTTTGCCCGCACATACATACCTGGCAGTAATTGATGCTGCGGATTGGGGAATACGGCTCGCAAGGTAATGGAGCCAGTCGTTTGATCGACAGTGACATCGGAGAACTCCAGATCGCCATTTAGCGGATAAGGTTGACCATCCTCCATAAGCAATTGCACCGTAGTTTTACCGTTCGCTTTTTGCAAACTGCCCTTTTCCACAGCCTGTTTCAGTTGCATAAAGTCAGTGCTGGATTGCGTGACATCAACGTAGATTGGGTCAAGCTGCTGAACAGTAGCCAGCGACGAAGCCTGCCCGTTTGTCACTAATGCCCCTTCGGTGACATTCGATTTTCCAATACGCCCATCGATTGGCGAGGTGACTTTGGTATATGCGAGGTTAATACGCGCATTTTCCACTTCAGCCTGCGCAGCTTTCACTTCTGCATCAGCCTGTTGTGCGTTCGCGACGGCCTGATCGTATTCCTGCTTGCTGATGTAATTAGTACCGAGCAATGGCACATAACGTTTCACTGTTAAATGTGCAATGTTTGCAGCAGCTTTAGCCTTTGCGAGTGAGCCTTGTGCGCTATTCCAGGCGGCCTGATACGTGGCCGAGTCAATCTGATAGAGGGAATTTCCAGCAACGATATCGCTGCCTTCAACAAAGTTACGTTTCAGGATAATGCCACTCACCTGCGGGCGAACTTCCGCCACACGAAAGGCATCGGTACGCCCTGGAAGTTCAGTCGTCACAGCCAGTGGCGCCGCTTTAACGGTAAACACATTGACCTGCGGCGTGGGCATTGCTGCCTTCTCGTCGCCTTTATCATTACAACCCGTTAAGGCACCCGTCGCTAACAACAGCATGGATGACAGGATGATGAACTCGCCATATTTCTTCATTACGATTCCTTAAAGCATGACTCTTAAAGTAAAAACCGAACGTCGATGGGGAAATGAAACCCACCGGCAACGTATTCCTGTTATTTCGCCTTACCAAAGCGGCGGCTAATCACGACAAAAAATACCGGGACAAAAAAGACCGCCAGCAGCGTTGCGGAAACCATCCCACCCATAACGCCTGTACCGACGGCATTCTGCGCACCACTCCCCGCTCCGCGGCTAATCACCAGAGGCATAACACCGAGAATAAATGCCAACGAAGTCATGAGAATTGGGCGCAGGCGCATACGCACCGCGTCGAGCGTGGCTTCAATTAATCCTTTACCTTCTTTATCAATAAGATCTTTGGCGAACTCGACTATCAGAATGGCGTTTTTGGCCGACAGGCCAATGGTGGTCAACAACCCAACCTGGAAATAAACGTCGTTATTTAATCCACGCAGCGTGGCCGCAAGCAGTGCGCCGATGACGCCAAGTGGTACCACCAACATGACTGAGAACGGAATTGACCAACTTTCATAGAGTGCCGCCAGGCATAAGAAGACAACCAGCAACGAGATGGCGTACAGAGCCGGGGCCTGATTACCGGATAAACGTTCCTGGTAAGACATGCCGGTCCAGTCAAAACCAATACCCGCGGGTAATTTCTCGGCCAGACTTTCCATCAGCAACATAGCTTCACCGGTACTTTTACCCGGAGTCGCTTCACCAAGGATCTCCATAGAAGGCAGACCGTTGTAGCGTTCAAGTCGTGGTGAACCATAGATCCAGTGTGAACTGGCAAAAGCGGAAAACGGCACCATTTGCCCACTGCTCCCGCGCACATACCAGGTATTGATATCGCTCGGCAGCATACGGTTCGATGCCCGCCCCTGAAGGTAAACTTTTTTCACACGTCCGTGGTCGATGAAGTCATTGACGTAAGTGCTGCCCAACCCAGTGGCAATAGTCTGGTTAATATCGGAAATGCTAACGCCCAGCGACTGCGCCTTTTCCTGATCAACTACCAACTTAAATTGCGGTGTGTCTTCCAGCCCATTAGGGCGCACGCGCACCAGCAAATCCGGGCGTTTGGAAATCATGCCTAAAAGTTGGTTTCGCGCTTGCGTCAACGCCTTATGGCCCTGACTTGCCTGATCGATTAATTCAAAGTCAAAACCTGTGGCAGTGCCCAGCTCCGTAATTGCGGGCAGATTAAAAGCGAATACCATTCCCTCGTGAATTCGGCTAAAAGCGCGGGTTGCGCGACCCACGATAGCGGTCACTTCATTCTCTTTGCCAGGGCGTTTACTCCAGTCTTTCAAACGCACAAAAGCCAGGCCGTTGTTCTGGCCTTTGCCGCTAAAACTAAAGCCATTAACGGTGAAGACTGAATCAACATTGGCGGATTCATGAGTCAGGTAGTAATCGGTTATCTGATCCATGATTTTCTCAGTTCTGGCCTGCGTCGCTCCTGCGGGCAAAGTCACCATAGTGAGGAAAACGCCCTGGTCTTCTTCGGGCAAAAATGAGGTAGGTAAATGAAGGAAGAGTGCTGCCATGCCCGCAACAATCAAGACATAAACCACCATATAGCGCCCGGTAGAACGTAAAATCAACCTTATGCTATTGGTGTAATGGTGGGTACTTTGCTCAAAACGAGCATTAAACCAGCCAAATAGGCCACGGGTTTTACCATGGCTACCTTTGACGACCGGTTTGAGCAAAGTGGCACAAAGCGCAGGGGTGAGGATCAACGCAACCAACACCGACAGTGCCATTGCCGAAACAATTGTTATCGAGAACTGGCGATAAATAACCCCGGTTGAACCACCGAAAAACGCCATCGGAATAAACACCGCCGAGAGCACCATCGCGATCCCTATCAGCGCCCCTTGTATCTGCGACATTGATTTTTGGGTTGCTTCTTTAGGGGACAGTCCCTCTTCAGCCATCACGCGTTCAACGTTTTCCACCACCACAATGGCATCGTCCACCAGCAAGCCTATCGCCAGCACCATGCCAAACATCGTTAATGTATTAATGGAGTAACCGAACGCAGCGAGCACAGCAAAAGTGCCGAGCAACACAACCGGCACGGCAATGGTAGGAATCAGCGTTGCGCGGAAGTTCTGTAAAAATAGGTACATCACCAGGAAGACCAGAATGATGGCTTCAACCAGGGTTTTAAATACTTCGCGAATGGAGATTTTGATAAATGGCGTGGTGTCGTAGGTGTACACCACTTTCAAGGATTGCGGGAAAAAGGGTTGCAGGCGGGCCATTTGTGTCTGGACGGCTTTGGCGGTATCCAGCGCGTTAGCACCCGTCGCCAATTTTATCCCAATACCCGCAGCCGGTTTTCCGTTGTAGCGGGCGATAACGTTATAATTTTCACCACCCAGTTCAATGCGGGCGACATCGTGTAATTGAACTTTGGAACCGTCTGCCTTCACCTTGAGCAAAAGGTGCCCGAACTGTTCGGGGTCGCGCAAACGAGTCTGCGCAATAATAGAAGCATTCAACCGCTGGCCCGGAATGGCTGGAGTGCCACCCAGTTGCCCCGCGGCTACCTGCGCATTCTGGGTTTTTATCTGGTTAATCACATCAAGAGTGGTGAGTTGGTATCTATTTAGCTCGTTAGGATCAAGCCAGATACGCATTGCATATTGCGCCCCGAAAAGTTGCACATCTCCCACCCCCGCCGTACGGCTAATCGGGTCTTTAATATTCGAGGAAATATAGTCAGCGATGTCGTCCTGACTCATGCTGCCATCTTCCGAGATAAAACCGGCAACCATCAGGAAACTGCTGGAGGACTTCTTCACACTGATTCCTTGCTGCTGCACTTCTTGCGGCAACAAAGGCATGGCGAGCTGAAGTTTATTCTGCACCTGAACCTGCGCGATATCTGGATCGGTGCCTGACTTGAAGGTAAGCGTCACCGTCACACTACCTGAGGCATCGCTGGTAGAAGACATGTACATCAGGTTATCCAGACCATTCATGTTCTGCTCGATAACCTGGGTCACGGTATCCTGAACAGTACTGGCGTCTGCTCCTGGGTAGGTTGCGTTAATGGCAACCGCAGGTGGAGCGATTGTCGGGTACTGCGCCACTGGCAAATTAATGATCGACAGGACACCCGCCAGCATCAAAATGATCGCCAGCACCCAGGCAAATATGGGGCGCTCGATAAAAAACTTCGCCATGTGAAAAGTTCTCTGTTTAAAGTCTAATTTTGTAATGGATATAGAGGGAATTAGCTTAACAGAGACTTTATCGATTAATGATTCATGCTTGTATGTATAATCTTCCATATCGCTACTGGACATCGAAAAATTTAAAGCCCACAATAATTCTTTATTTAATTAGAAACCGTTTTTAAATAACACCTAAAAGAAAAATAATATTTAACCCTGTTAATTCTTGTAACTAACATCCAGAAAGAGTTAATTAACTATGGCCAGAAAAACTAAAGCTGAGGCATTAAAAACGCGTCAGCACCTGATCGATGTCGCAATCACACTTTTTGCTAAAAATGGCGTATCTACTACCACACTTGCTGACATTGCCGATGCAGCGGGCATGACTCGTGGTGCGATTTACTGGCATTTCGATAGTAAGGTCTCGTTATTTAATGAAATCTGGAACACTCAACCTTATATCGGTGAAGAGATAAGAAAGAAACTTAAAGCGAAATATCACGATAACGATTTAATACTGCTTCGTGAAATGATTATTGAGGCCTTAAGATTCATTGCTACCGATCGTTGCCAGCACGAATTACTACAAATTCTTTATCATACGTGTGAATTTACTGGGGAAATGTATTCGGAGAGGGAAATAAGAGAGCGTTTTTGGTTTAACCGGGAAAGAATGAGGAAGATATTACGCAATTGTATTTCGAAAGGTCAAATTCCTGTTAATACTAATATCGATCTCACCATAACGCTTATTCATGGCTATCTGAGCGGGATCATCAAAAACTGGCTAATGCAGCCGGAGAATCTTAATCTTTATGAGCAAGCACCTGATGTGGTCGACAGCCTTTTCATCATGCTGACAAAATCAGTGTGACAAAAAGGGCAATGGTTTGAACCATTGCCCCTGGAGACTACAAATCTTTAAACGAACCCAACCGATAGCCACGTTCCGCAATCGCATATTTTAACGACGCAGAAGTCAGTACATCCAGTTCAGCAAGACGTGGATAGCAATACTTGCTGTTAAGAATGGTGTTATCAATAAAGGAAGGATGACTCATTATTTCTAACGATTGCTCACCACGCGCCATGGAACGGTCAAGTGTATCGAGGAATAACGTTTCCGATATCGCCTCACCATAAAAACCACTGTCAAAACCTTGCGCCGTTTTTACGCCCTGGCACTCAAGCCCGCCAGGTGTGGCAGCTTCGTAATCAAAACGGATTGCCACGCCCTGCTCTTTCGCAAAGGCTTCAACGATCGGATAGATCTGCGGGATCATATGCACATGGTGATGGCTGTCGAGATGCGTAGGTTTGCGGCCAAATAATTCGACGAATCTCGCGAACTGGCACACCAACTCTTGCTCAATTTCGGCAAGTGGCAGAGTGTCTTCTTCCGCTCGCTGCCAAATCCATTTACCCAACTCGCCCTTTTCATCAACCAGGCCTGGCATTGCAGATAATGGTCGACCCAACGTCAGTACAAAATGCATCCCAATAGCCAGACCTGGATGTTTTGCACTGAGTGCAACAGCATGTTCAATACCTGCGGCGTTAACCATCGCGGTGGTAGACGTCACTACACCGTTGGTGAATGCGTCGATAATTCCGTAATTTTGCGCCTTACACAGCCCAAAATCGTCCGCATTAACAATTAATAACTTATCCATTGTCGCCTCGGTAAGCTGCCTTCCCTTTGCAGGGAAGGCCTCCAGTTATTTAAGTGCAGCGATAGCTTTTGCAAAGTTTGGCAGATTAGCTTCGTGAGCTAACAGCATATCGCGGGCAATTTTCTCGGCATCTTTATCAGAATGAATCAGCGGGCTTAGATTCAACGCCAGCAGAACATCATTAAAGTTTCCGCTAAGCGCCGCTTCACTGGCCGCCACTTCGAACCCTTTGATGGTGTAAATCAGGCCCAGCACTTTTTCATCAAAATGAGTGATGCGTGAGCTTGGTGTTGCGCCATCACGGCCGATGGTACAGGTCATTTCAACCGCCCAGTCAGCAGGAATATTATCAACATGCCCATGGTGTGGTACGTTAACGTAATGCTCGCTTTGCTTGTCGTTATAGATATCGCTGATAACTTCACAAGCCGCATCAGAATAGTAAGCCCCGCCACGCAGTTCCAACTCTTTTGGTTTCACATTCAACGCAGGGTCTTTGTAGAGTTCGAACAGTTGCTTCTCAACTTTCTGCACAACGGTTGCGCGCGCGCCGCCTTTGTAGAACTCGCCCATTTCGATAGCCAGCATCTCTTTTTGCTTGAAGTAGTAGAGCAAATAAGAGCACGGCAGCAGGCGCAGAGAACGAATCAGACCTTCACTGAATGGCAGATCAAAGATGTTTTTCACCGAACCTGCAGTCAGCGTACCGGACGCCACGCCATCAAGCAGTTCGTCAAAGCGAGAAGTGCCGTTAACGATGACATCTTTGATGAAGACCATGTGGTTCAGGCCGAACAAATCGATATTCAACTCATCTGTTGGTGCGAGTTTCAATACATCCTTAATGAACATTTTCATGCCCACTGGAATGTTGCAAACACCGATGAATTTTTTGAAGTCAGTGTGGCGATATACCGCTTCGGTTACCATGCCGGCCGGGTTAGTGAAGTTGATAACCCATGCGTCTGGGCAGATCTCTTTCACATCATTAATGATGTCGAAAATCACCGGAATAGTACGCAGGCCTTTAAACAAACCACCCGCACCGTTAGTTTCCTGGCCCAAATAGCCATAGCTTAGTGGGATACGCTCATCAAGTTCACGGGCTTTAAGTTGCCCAACACGCAATTGCGTAGTAACAAAATCGGCATCAACCAAGGCTTCGCGGCGATCGAGGGTTTTATACAGTGCAATTGGCACTGCCGCGCGTTCAATCATACGCAAGCAGAGGTCGAAGATAATATCTTGTTTCTCTTTACCCGCCTCAACATCAACCAGCCATAATTCAGTAATCGGCAATTCTTCGTAACGTTTAATAAAACCTTCGAGTAATTCAGGGGTATAGCTGCTACCACCACCGATTGTGACGACTTTCAATTTTTTACTCATGAGGACTCCGCTAGAACTTTCGCTCGATATAAGTGAGATCTATAGATGTATTATTGAAGGTTATATCCAGTAATTAATTTTACTGGAGCCAAAGACCAACCATCATTAATACATTTACAAGTTATTTAATGCTATATAACTGCTTCCGATAATGCTGCGGGGTAAAAGAAGTTAACTTCTTAAAGTTTTTAATAAACATACTGGCGCTGCTGTAACCGGACTCGAAAGCAATATCGGTAACAGAATAGTTCGTGATCTCCAGTTGTTTCTTGGCAAAATTAATTCTTATCTCATTGATAATTTGCATCGGTGTTTTGCCATAGTGGCGCTGTGTAGCACGGGTTAAGTACTCCTGTGACTTACCGGACAACTCCACCATATTCACTAATGCTTTATCACCAAACATCGACTTGCCATGCATCAACTCGACGGTGTTTTTTAGCCAGCCAGGAATATCACCACCTGACTCAGATTCTTTATGATGACGCAGACGGTTCACAATATAAAACGTCACCATTTCAAGAAACTCACTAAACTCTCCCTGACGGAAGTTTAATGAAGCAGTCACAGATTCAATATAAGTCAAAAATTCATTCTTAATTTGATACACCTGTGACGCAATAAAATATGCTGGGAATAACGGTAAATAATGCTGTTCAAAAAAAGCCTTGCTAATACCAACATTCAGAATTCGGGTCGCACCGAAATCATAAAAACTTTGATGATAAGAGCCGAGTGGAATGAAAACAAAACTCCCTCTTTCCAGCAGCACACGTTTACCGTTGATTTCCTGATAATAACGTCCCGTCAATACCACCGTGAATTCGTAATAATCATGCTGGTGCAGCCCGGAGACACTTTCGACTTTGTTGTGGATGAACATGTGGAAATGTTGACCATCAAAAAGCTGGCTCTCGCGTGCCGTGTTGATTTCCATACTGATTACCGGTGGCTGCATAGGGACTCCAACTTATTTTATTTTTTCGTGAAGCTCAATAAGTTCTGTAACCAGCTCACGCGCCAGCATAGAAGTCATCAGATGATCCTGTGCATGAACTAGCACCAGGCTAACTTTAGTTTTGCCTTCGCCCTGGTCACCTTCAATCAATTTGGTCTGTACCAGGTGCGCCTGGTTCAGCGCTTCACGAGACTGTGCCATCAACTCCCATGCCTTTTCAAAATCACCGGTTTTAGCGATTTTGAGTGCGCCGTAAGCCAGGCTGCGGGCTTGTCCAGAGTTGATGATTAAACCCATTACCACTTCTTCAAGGTCGTTAGTATCTACTTCGTTTTCTACTGCGTTTTCTAAATCAAACATCAAATTCTCTCCCGGTTTAAAACGGTTGGGGATAACCCTATCCCCAACCCAAGCTACTTAGAACTTCAGTGCGTTAGCAATATCTTCTTCGCTTTCTTCTTCTTCGATTACAGCCTGCGCTTTGTTAGACAGGATAACGAATGGCATGTAGACACATGTCGCGACACCCAAGTTAAACAGTGCGACTAACAGTGCTGCGATACTACCGTTACTGTTGAAGAAGGCGCCCAGGCCTGTAGGCATCGTCCACGGTGCCAGGTTGGTAACCGGTGGAATAATTCCCAGAGAGTAAGCCGCAAGTGTGATAGCTGCCAGAATCGGCTGAACCAGCACAAACGGGATGAACATAACTGGGTTCATGATGATTGGCAGACCGAACAGGATAGGTTCGTTAATCTGGAAGATGCCTGATGGCAGTGCCAGTTTCGCCACCTGACGGTGGTCGGCGCGACGTGAAACCATGAAGATTGCGATAATTAAGCCCAGTGTCGCCCCAGAACCACCCAACAGGATGTAGGAGTCGAGCATTGGTTTCGCCCAGAAGTGGAACTGTTTACCCGCGTCAAGTGCCGCCTGTACAGAGCCGTACTGGTTGTAGATTGCGATGTTTTCCAGCGCCCATGGAGTCATGATGCCGTTGTCCAGCGCAGTAAGCGCCAGCGAACCATGCACACCGAAGAACCACAGCAGGGAGTTGAAGATAACGTACGCCCAGCCCACTACCGCACCCATCGACGCCAGCGGCGTAGAGATAGAGTCCATAATGATCTGGTGGAAGTTGCTACCGTGATTTGCCAGCAGCCAGGAAATAATCCCGAAAATAGACAGGATAATAAAGCCTGGAATTAATGCAGAGAAAGAACGTGATACCGATGTCGGCACACTATCTGGCAAAGTAATTACCCAGTTTCGGCGGATAACGAAAGTAAATAGCTCCGCGACAACCAGACCAATAACAATACCGGAAATAATATTCTGACCACCTAACCAGTTAGCGCCAACAGCATAAGCTTCGCCTACGCTATATGGAGTAACAGTCATAAATGCCGCAACGGATAATAAACCGGCTGCAAGAGGGTCAACTTTACGTTCCTCAGCTAGCGCCATACCAATGAAAAAAGGAGCCATTAGCGACATAATACCTAACGTACCGTTATATACGTTGCCGCCAATGGCTTTTAACCCATTAAGGGTTTCAATGGTTGAGGGGTCTAAACGAATACCTAAAGAATAAAAAAATGAACCAGCGCCAAAACTCAGAAATACGTTATTGATTAATACAAACATGGCCCCGGCAAGGGTCAATGGCATTAATTTGATGAAACCATTTTTAATTGCGTTGACGTGCGGTTGCTTCCCAATTTTCACTGCGAAAGGAAGCAATATCTTTTCAAGTGAATCAATGACTTTACTCATTTGGAATTTCCTTTATTGCCGCAAGAGTCTTGCGGCCAGGTTGTGTAAGGTCGTTCTTTGACGGAAAAATAAAACAAAATATAAAATTAATTACTTGCTGCCTTCTTGATAGATGCGACTGCTGCTTTCAGCACGCCTAACCCATCAATTTTGCCGTACATTGCTGAATCAATAACTTCTACCGGTTTACCTGGTAATACTTTCTGAATTTCTGGCAGCATATAAGCGATCTGTGGTCCAAGTAATACCAGATCCGCATCCTTGCCTTTTTCAGCAGCCAGAGTTTCAGGCCAGGCTTCGATAATTACAGGCACTTCATACTTCTCTGCCTGCGCCTTCATTTTTGATACCAGCAATGAGGTGGACATCCCGGCAGAACAAAATAGGTAGATACGTCTTTTGGTCATAATAAATTCCTCACGTTGCAATAGCCTGCATGTCTGAAATCAGCACAACCCACGCCTGCAAAAGGGACTGATTGGAAAGTTCTGATTGTTTCTTGTTGAGAGAAGTATACGGCAACACGTCGGCGGGGAATAATATTATGGAGCCCAAAATTGTCTCTCCTTGACCATCCGTTTTGATACCCTTCACATTTTGGGTAAATAATTCGCGCAAAGAAAAAAGCCCAAACAGAGTTTGGGCTTTACAATTCTTTCACACCAGAAATCAGTCGTAGGCATTCAATGCGCGCTGGCAAAGGGCCGAGCGCACACAATCTTGTTTGCCAAAGCGAACCACACCTACCATTTCATCTTCTTCAAAACGTTCCAGAGCATCACTCAGGCCGGACTTAACACCCCGTGGCAAATCGCATTGCGTGATATCGCCATTGACGATGACCGTCACGTTTTCCCCAAGGCGCGTTAAGAACATTTTCATTTGCGCTGCGGTGACATTCTGCGCCTCATCAAGAATAACCACCGCATTTTCGAAGGTACGTCCGCGCATATAGGCGAACGGCGCAATCTCTACTTTGCCAATTTCGGGACGCAGACAGTACTGCATAAAAGACGACCCTAAACGTCGCACCAGGATGTCATACACCGGGCGGAAATAAGGAGCGAATTTTTCCGAAATATCCCCAGGTAAGAAGCCGAGATCTTCGTCAGCTTGCAGTACCGGGCGGGTGACAATTATCCTGTCGACATCCTTATGTATCAGGGCCTCAGCGGCTTTCGCCGCACTGATATACGTTTTGCCGCACCCGGCTTCACCGGTGGCGAATATCAGCTGCTTTTTCTCGATGGCGTTAAGATAGTGCTCCTGAGCCTCATTTCGCGCCGCTATCGGGGAGTTATCACGGCAATCTCTTGCCATACCGATAGATTCAACGCCGCTCATCTGCACAAGCGTTGTGACCGATTCCTCTTCGCGTTGTTTGTGGCTACGCGAATCCCGTCTCAGCACACGTTTTGCTTCACGACGAGCTTTGATCACTGCTTTCTGTCTTCCCATGGATGGCACCTTACAGTTGGTTTCATTTCCCGCGCCACAACACAGTGCGCGATTATGTTCACTAACGGATGAGGTTTGGCTTCCTTTTAAGCCATGAACTGCCGGTTGAGAGGATGCACCAGTTAGACGAATTACGCCGCTTAGCGCATCGTTAATACATTGAGTTGTAAAAGGATCAGGTTTTTTAGCGGTGAAGATAGCGAAGCCGGAGGAGACACCTCCGCGCTGGGTAGTGCGGGTAAGAAGTTTGCTCAATCGTCCAGTACAGGACCCTACCATTCGCGATCTCCATTGTGATTAAGATTCACAGCCGGGAACTACCGCTCGTGCTTTAATTACATCAAAAATTATCTAAATTGCAACTTTTATTTTACTTTAAATCAACATTCGCGTTTCGTCATTCGCTTATTAAATTTATGACATAAAAATATTACACTTTTATATCAATGGTGTAGACATATAGAAATTGAATGAATACCTGGCAGGCAAATTGTTAGCAAAGGAAAAATTAGCAGGAGAAGAGAAAGTTAAGCATCCCCTTCTTATATAGAAGAAGGGGATGCTTAGGATTAAGTGATTTCGAGATTACAGAATCATGCTTCCAGAAGCCCTTGCCCTAAATAGTGCTGCTTATCCACAACACCCGGCAATACAAAGAAGTACCCACCGCCAATCGGCTTCACATACTCCTCCAGCGCTTCGCCGTTAAGACGTTGCTGCACAGCCAAAAAGCCCTTCTCAAGGTCATGCTGGAAGCAGACAAATAACAATCCCATATCCAGTTGCCCGGACTTTGATACACCCAATGAATAGCTGTAACCACGGCGCATCATCAGGTTGGACTGCGTCTCTTTAGTGCGTGGGTTCGCCAGACGAATATGAGCATCCAGCGCAATCACATTACCGTCAGGGTCTGCTGCATAGTCCGGCTCGTCGTGCTCATTCTTCATGCCAAGCGGCGCACCACTATGTTTGTCGCGGCCAAAAATAGTCTGCTGCTCTTTTAGCGGCGTTCGGTCCCAGGACTCAACATGGAACTGAATAATACGCACGGCCTTATAGCTGCCGCCTACCGTCCATGCTGGCTCTTGCTGATCTGCCGTCACCCACACCACATCATTCATCAGCGGTTTGTCTTCGCTGTTAGGGTTCGCCGTACCGTCTTTGAATCCTAACAAATTGATAGGTGTCTCTTTGCCACGCGAACGCGCTGCGTGGTTGGAGATAAACCCTTCGCGCTTCCAACGCACGCTTAGCAGATCCGGCGTGTGTTTGATGATATCTCGCAAGGCATGGATAACCGTATCCGCTGTATTCGCGCAAATCTGGATCAGCAAATCACCATGACACAAGCTGGCATCCAACGAGTCATTAGCGAAGCGTTGCATCTTTTGCAGCTTTTTCGGCATCTGCCCTTTCAGCCCAAAGCGCTCATCAAACAACGATGCTCCCGCAGAGAGCGTAAAAGTCAGGTTATCCGGGTAAATCTGCGCACCAAGAATCCCTGAGTCCATCGGTGGCATCCGTGGATTAGGGGTATCCGGCGCAGGCCCACCCGTGGTGAGGAAATCGAAACGCGCAGACAGCAACTTGAATAAACGCTCAAGGTCAGCTTTATCACTGGCCAACACATCAAAGGCAACCAACATCATTGCCGCTTGCTGTGGCGTCAGTACACCAGCCTGATGCTCACCGTAAAACGGTTGTTTTTCCATGCGCGCATCTGGGGGTAATGTGCCAGGAGAAGTCTCTTGTTTCGCCGCATGTGCCATGGGGCATCCGCCCGCAACGGCAAGGGCGCCACCGAGCGCGCCCAAACCTTTCAGTAAGCGGCGGCGAGCCGGAATATGCCCGCCGTTTTTATTTTTATCTTCCATAAAAACTAGTCCAGACCCAGTACGCCACGCAGTTGTGACAAATCTTCTGCCAGCGCCGTTACCGGCCCTTTCAGCGCATTGCGGTCTGCATCGGTCAGTTTGTCATAAGTCTCGAAGCCGTCTTTAGTACGGTATTTAGCAAGAATGGTGTCCACTTTCTTGAAGTTGGCATCCACTTTTGCCAGCAATGGTGCGTTGTCTTTAGTCAGCAACGGGCGCAGCAAGTTAACAATTTTCTGTGCACCATCAACGTTTGCCTGGAAGTCCCACAGGTCAGTGTGGCTGTAGCGATCTTCTTCACCACTGATTTTGCTGGCCGCCACTTCTTCAATCAGGCCCGCAGCACCGCCGACAACTTTGCTTGGTGGGAATGCCAGTTCAGAAATACGTGTTTGCAGATCCAGCACGTCGCTGTTGAGCTGATCGGCATATTTTTCCATGCCTTTAGTGGAGTTATCACCAAACAGCGCTTTTTCCAGACGGTGGAAACCAGTGAATTTAGGGTCGTTAGCTTTCTGCTCGTAATCATCTTCGCGGGCATCAATGCTGCCGTCGAGATCCGAGAACAGTTCAGCAATAGGTTCGATGCGCTCGTAATGCTGGCGTGTTGGCGCATACAGAGATTTAGCTTTTTCGATATCGCCGGCTTTCACCGCGTCAGTAAAGGCTTTTGTGCCTTTAACCAATTCTGCAACTTCGGCAGTCACATAAGCTTTGTATTCAGTGATTGGCCCGGCCAATGCCATCAGGTCGTTTTTCGGTGCAGCCTGATCGCCCGCCGCTTTAACGATGAGTTTACCTTTCGGATTGCTCAACAGGCCGCAGGTCATGTCGTATTCACCCGCTTGCAGGTTGGCCGTCATTTTCTGCGAGAAACCTGGTGCGATGTTTTCACGCTCTTCAACCACCATCACCCCTTTCAGGATTTCCCACTCCAGCGCTTTCTGACTGTTGTTCTGAATGATGAACTGGGTTTTACCGGCGTTAACAGTAATGTTCATCGGTTCGCACTGTTTATCAGTCACAGTAACTTTTACCTGAGGAACATCAGCGGCCTGTGCGGCAAATGCAGAAGATGCCAGCGCGAATAGCGCGGCGTGCAAGGCTTTACGACGAAAGTGTGTAGTCATGGCCAATCCCTATCAAAATTAGTATGTTGTAACTAACGAATGTTATTTGTTGCCTGAACGCTCAAGCGAGGCGGCATAAAGAACAGCACCAGCACGGGGATCAGGTAGATAAAGTACATCGCCACTTCGCTGACGCTCGGCGCTTCCTGGTAACCGAAAATACCTTCGAGCAGCGTACCGGTCAGAGAATGAGTGGTAAGAACATTACTGAGGTCAAAAGCGATATCCTGGAAGTGATTCCAAAGTCCCGCTTCGTGGAAAGCACGTACTGCACCCGCTGCAAGCCCTGCGGCCACCAGCAGAATAAACAGGCTGGTCCATTTGAAGAACACGGCCAGGTTCAGACGAATACCGCCCCAGTAAAGTAAGAAACCAAGCACAATCGCAGTGCCCAGGCCAAGCATCGCACCGAGTGGTGGCATGATGCCCACGTCCTGCTGGAATGCTGCCAACAGAAAGAATACTGACTCCAGTCCTTCACGGGCGACAGCGAAGAACACCATTAAAATTAGCGCCCAACCGTGGTTGCCTTTGCTGTGCAGCGCTTCGTCCACTTTCTGCTCGAGTTGCCCTTTCACATTGCGCGACACTTTGCGCATCCAGAACACCATCCACGTAAGGATGAAGACCGCGATGACTGCCACGATGCCTTCAAATAACTCCTGCTCTTTTTGCGGGAATTCACCGGTGGTTTCGTTGATAAAGATACCCAGCGCCAGGCACAATGCAGCTGCCGCCACAACGCCAATCCACATGACGCCAATCCATTGGCCACGTTGAGTACGCTTCAGATAACTGGCAATCAGGCTAACAATCAGCGCGGCTTCCAGGCCTTCGCGTAACATAATGAGAAACGGGACAAACATTACTGACACCCCAACTGTGAACTCAGGTCAAATGGCGTAAAGAAAAGTAAACCATAACGATTGTGATTATCATTACCGAAAAAATAAACACAAGCAGAGAATTTGTATATTTTTGTACAGCTGTAAAAAAGGCCGCGATAAGCGGCCTTCAAAGGGTGTTATGAATTACTCAGGTTGTAATTTGCTCGGCGGTGCGGAGTGATAAATTTCGTCCGCTTGTTCGAAGCGTTTTTGCATGGTCGCACTTGGCGCTTTGCCAAGCAGGCTGACCGCGACAATACCGATGCTGCCGAAGATGAAACCAGGGATGATTTCATACAGGCCCAACCAACCGAACTGCTTCCAGACGATAACAGTCAGCGCACCGATGATCATCCCTGCCAGCGCACCATTACGCGTCATGCGTGACCACATTACCGAGAACAGGACTACCGGGCCAAACGCGGCTCCGAAGCCTGCCCATGCGTAGCTGACCAGACCCAGAACACGGTTTTCAGGGTTAGCCGCCAGGGCGATGGCGATAAGTGCCACCAGCAACACCATAAAGCGCCCTACCCACACCAGCTCTTTCTGTCCCGCATCTTTACGGAAGAAAGCTTTGTACAAATCTTCGGTAATTGCACTGGAGCAAACAAGTAACTGGCAGCTCAGCGTCGACATAACTGCGGCTAAAATTGCTGACAACAAGATGCCCGCAATCCATGGGTTGAACAGCAGTTGCGCCAGCTCGATAAATACGCGCTCGCCGTTTTGGTTTACCGCACCCGCAAGCGCCGGGTTGTTGTTGAAATAAGCGATACCAAAGAAGCCTACAGCACACGCACCCGCCAGGCACAGAATCATCCACGTCATACTAATGCGACGTGCTTTAACAATTGTGTGATGCGAATCTGCCGCCATGAAGCGCGCAAGAATATGCGGCTGGCCGAAGTAACCCAGGCCCCAGCCCATTAGCGAAATAATCGCCACGAAGTTCAGACCTTTCAGCATGTCGACATTTTCGATACTTTTTTGCTTGATAACCGCCATCGAATCGTCAAATCCGCCAACCGCAATAACCACCATTACCGGTGTCAGGATCAGAGCAAAGATCATCAAACTCGCCTGTACGGTATCCGTCCAGCTTACTGCCAGGAACCCACCGACAAAGGTATAAATGATGGTTGCCGCAGCCCCCGCCCAAAGTGCGGTTTCGTAGCTCATGCCGAAGGTGCTTTCGAACAGACGCGCACCGGCCACGATGCCAGATGCGCAATAGATGGTGAAGAACAGCAGAATCACTAACGCGGAGATAATACGCAGCACACGGCTTTTATCTTCAAAACGCCCGGTGAAATAATCTGGCAGTGTCAGCGCATTGTTGTTCACCTCAGTGTGAACTCGCAGGCGTCCGGCGACCAGTTTCCAGTTGATATATGCGCCAACCGTCAGGCCGATGGCAATCCAGCTTTCCGAAATACCGGAAAGGAAGATGGCACCCGGTAGGCCCATCAGCAGCCAGCCGCTCATGTCGGATGCGCCCGCTGATAATGCAGTAACCACACTACCCAGGCTGCGACCGCCCAGAATGTAGTCATCAAAGTTTTTCGTTGAACGCCAGGCGATAAACCCTATCAATATCATGCCAAAGATATAGATAAAGAAGGTCACCAGCATTGGTGTACTCATGTTCATGCAAGTTCTCCAGATTTTTTCCCCCGTCATCCTTCAAGCCGCAGATGCGTTGGCTGCATCCGCGCGCTCCAGTCACATAGTTAACTATGTGACTGGAGACTTACGGCCTGGCCGCCTTCCTGCAACTTGAATTATTTAGGGGGGTTAGTATTTTTTATTCACAAGCGTTTTAACACACTATTCACAATAAATTCACCGTACAAAAAATAGCTTTTTTCACCAGGTTGCACTCGCTCACGCTTTTCACGGTTGCACCCTTAGAAAGTGTTAACTCTGTCGGTTAATTCACCCTGTCTGCGAATAATTAGTCCGCTTGTTTTCTAATTCCAAATTTAACAATTCAATCTATTTCCCAGCTTGCTATCTGGCTCACATTTAACAAGGTTGCACAAAGTTGCAACATGATAGATATTGCCCGATAACTTTTATCAACCCTTCAATATTTACCCGAGTAATAACGGGTATGGGAGTTACTGGCATGGCCACCACCATGGGCGTAAAACTGGACGACGCGACCCGCGAGCGCATTAAAGACGCCGCTTCACGTATTGACCGCACACCACACTGGCTAATTAAACAGGCGATTTTTAATTATCTCGAACGCCTGGAAAATAACGATGAACTGCCAGAACTTCCGGCCATGCTGGCTGGTGCCGCGAATGAAAGCGAAGAAGCTGCCCCGCACGTTGAAGAAACACATCAGCCGTTCCTTGATTTTGCAGAACAAATACTTCCTCAGTCCGTTACTCGCGCAGCTATTACCGCAGCCTGGCGCCGACCGGAAACCGATGCGGTGCCGATGATTCTGGAACAGGCACGTTTGCCAGTGAATATTGCAGAAAAAACTCACAAACTAGCGTACCAACTCGCTGAAAAGCTTCGTAATCAGAAGAGCGCATCAGGCCGGGCGGGCATGGTACAAGGTTTGCTGCAAGAATTCTCACTTTCCTCACAAGAAGGTGTGGCGTTGATGTGTCTGGCTGAAGCGTTATTGCGCATCCCGGACAAAGCCACGCGCGATGCGTTAATCCGCGACAAAATCAGCAACGGCAACTGGCACTCGCATATTGGTCGTAGCCCATCACTGTTTGTGAACGCTGCCACCTGGGGTCTGCTGTTTACCGGCAAACTGGTGTCCACGCACAACGAGGCTAGTCTGTCGACATCCCTGAACCGCATCATCGGAAAAAGCGGTGAGCCGTTAATCCGCAAAGGTGTAGATATGGCGATGCGCCTGATGGGCGAGCAGTTTGTGACCGGCGAAACCATTTCCGAAGCATTAGCTAACGCCCGCAAACTCGAAGAGAAAGGTTTCCGCTACTCCTACGATATGTTGGGTGAAGCAGCACTGACCGAAGCCGATGCACAGGCTTACATGGTTTCTTATCAGCAAGCGATTCACGCGATTGGTAAGGCCTCTAATGGGCGTGGAATTTACGAAGGCCCTGGCATTTCCATCAAGCTTTCCGCACTACACCCGCGCTACAGTCGTGCGCAGTACGATCGCGTAATGGAAGAGTTGTACCCGCGTTTGAAATTCCTGACGTTGCTGGCCCGCCAGTATGATGTCGGCATTAACATTGACGCCGAAGAGGCCGATCGCCTGGAGATCTCACTCGATCTGCTGGAAAAACTCTGCTTCGAACCTGAACTGGCAGGCTGGAACGGTATTGGTTTCGTGATTCAGGCGTACCAAAAACGCTGCCCGTTTGTGATTGATTACCTGGTGGATCTCGCTACCCGCAGCCGTCGCCGCCTGATGATTCGTCTGGTGAAAGGCGCGTACTGGGACAGCGAAATCAAACGCGCCCAAATGGATGGGCTGGAAGGCTACCCGGTTTATACCCGCAAGGTTTACACCGACATCTCTTATCTGGCCTGCGCGAAAAAACTGTTGGCAGTACCAAACCTGATTTACCCACAGTTTGCGACACACAACGCCCATACGCTGGCAGCAATCTACAATCTTGCCGGGCAGAACTACTATCCTGGCCAGTATGAGTTCCAGTGCCTGCACGGCATGGGTGAACCACTTTACGATCAAGTGGTGGGCAAAATTGCCGACGGTAAACTGAATCGACCTTGCCGTATTTATGCACCTGTTGGCACCCACGAAACGCTACTGGCGTACCTGGTGCGTCGTCTGTTAGAAAATGGCGCGAACACCTCGTTTGTTAACCGTATTGCCGACAACACCTTGCCGCTAGATGAGCTGGTTGCCGACCCGGTTACCGCCATTGAAGCTATCGCGGTTAAAGAAGGCCGACTAGGTCTGCCTCATCCAAAAATCGCTGTACCGAAAGAGCTATACGGCGCGAACCGCACCAACTCCAGCGGCCTGGATCTGGCGAACGAACACCGCCTCGCCTCCCTCTCCTCTGCCCTGCTTAATAGTGCGGCGCAAAAATGGCAGGCGCTGCCGATTCTGGAGAATGCCGTCGCAGCAGGCGATATGGTGGCAGTGAAAAACCCAGCGGAACCGACAGATGTCGTTGGTTATACGCGTGAAGCCACGCACGAAGAGGTTTCACAAGCACTCGTGAGTGCCGTTAACAATGCCCCAATCTGGTTCGCCACCCCGCCACAAGAACGCGCCGCGATTCTTGAACGTGCGGCCGTGATGATGGAAGGCCAGATGCAAAAGCTGATTGGCGTTCTGGTGCGTGAAGCCGGTAAAACCTTTAGCAACGCCATTGCCGAAGTGCGTGAAGCCGTAGATTTCCTGCACTACTACGCAGGCCAGGTACGCGATGATTTCGATAACGAAACACACCGCCCGCTCGGCCCGGTCGTTTGCATCAGCCCGTGGAACTTCCCTCTGGCTATCTTTACCGGGCAAATTGCTGCAGCCCTCGCAGCCGGTAACAGTGTGCTGGCAAAACCGGCTGAGCAAACCCCGCTGATTGCCGCCCTCGGTATCAATATTCTGCTGGAAGCCGGTGTACCTGCGGGCGTGCTGCAACTTCTGCCAGGCCGTGGTGAAACCGTGGGCGCACAGTTAACAGGCGATGCCCGTGTGCGTGGCGTGATGTTTACTGGTTCCACCGAAGTGGCTACTTTGCTGCAACGCAATATCGCCGACCGTCTTGATCCACAAGGTCGCCCGACGCCGCTGATTGCAGAAACCGGTGGTCTGAACGCAATGATCGTCGATTCTTCAGCGCTTACCGAACAAGTGGTGGTTGATGTGCTGGCCTCGGCCTTTGATAGCGCAGGCCAGCGTTGTTCCGCACTGCGCGTGTTGTGTATCCAGGAAGATGTCGCCGAGCATACGCTGCAAATGCTGCGCGGTGCGATGGCGGAATGCCGTATGGGCAACCCTGGTCGCTTAACCACAGACATCGGCCCGGTTATCGACGCAGAAGCCAAAGAGAATATCGAGAAGCATATTCAAACGCTGCGCAGCAAAGGCCGCAAAGTATTCCAGGCGGCTCGTGAAAACAGCGTGGATGCGAAAGAGTGGCAGAGCGGTACTTTCGTCGCACCTACATTGATTGAGCTGGAAAGCTTCGATGAGATGCAAAAAGAGGTGTTTGGCCCGGTGCTGCATGTGGTGCGTTATAACCGCAACGACCTGGAAACGCTGATTAACCAAATCAATGCGGCGGGATACGGTTTGACGCTTGGCGTACATACGCGTATTGACGAAACCATTGCCCAAGTTACAGGTTCCGCACACGTCGGTAATATGTACGTCAACCGCAATATGGTTGGCGCGGTCGTCGGTGTGCAGCCATTTGGTGGCGAAGGTTTATCTGGCACCGGCCCGAAAGCCGGTGGCCCACTGTATCTGTATCGCCTGCTGGCAAACCGCCCGGACAACGCGCTGCAAACTACCTTTAACCGCCAGGATGCTGAGCTACCGGTAGATTCCACGCTTAAAGCCAGCCTTCAGGAAGCTCATCAGGCGTTAGCGCAATGGGCGGTAAAAAAAGGCGAATTGCCTGCTATCTGCGCACGCTTCGCGCAACTGGCGCAAAGCGGCACGTTACGCCAGTTACCGGGGCCGACGGGTGAACGTAATACCTATGCCCTTATGCCACGTGAGCGAGTGTTGTGTATCGCAGATAATGAGCAAGACGTATTAGTGCAACTGGCAGCAGTGACGAGCGTGGGCAGCCGTACGCTATGGGCTGATGACAAACTGCATCGCGAACTGGCAAAAACACTACCGGATCTGGTACAGAAGCATATCGATTTCGCGAAAGAAGATTCGTTGCTGAGCCAGCCGTTTGATGCGGTGATTTACCACGGTGATTCCGACCAGTTACGCGCATTGTGTGAAAAGGTAGCTGCGCGGGATGGGGCCATTGTTTCGGTACAAGGCTTCGCACGTGGTGAAACTAACCTGTTGCTGGAGCGTTTATACGTTGAACGCTCACTGAGCGTGAATACTGCGGCAGCAGGTGGTAACGCCAGCTTGATGACAATCGGCTAAGTTTTCACTACGCTAAAAAGGCTCCTTTTTGGGAGCCTTTTCTTCGAGGAATAATGATGAAACGCGTTTGTTTACTGATAACGGGATTGTTGTTGAGCGCCAATGTGCTGGCCGATAGTTGCGACTCGGCAACTTCACAAGCCGGGCTTAACGAGTGCGCCAGTAACGAATATAAAAAGCAGGATGATTTACTTAATCAGACTTACAAAGAGGCGATGAAACTCGCCACGGACACCCAGAAAACCCAGCTCAAAGCGGCGCAAAATGCGTGGATTGCATTTCGCGACGCCGACTGTGCATTCTTAACGTCTGGTGCTGACGGCGCATCCGTCGCACCGATGGTGCATGCACAATGCATGACGGATAAAACCCGCGAACGCACTGAACTGCTAAAAAGCACGCTGCAATGCGAAGAAGGGGATGTCAGTTGTGTCTTCCATCCACAACAAAATTAACGCACTCGAATTCCTTCAATAATCATTCGCTGCACGTTTTCCACCGTGCGGCGGAAAAACGCCTCGTCCTGTAGATTGCTACCCGCCACTGCTTCAACCTGGCTTGCGAAATCAGCGTAATGCTGAGTGGTTGCCCATAGCATAAAGATCAAATGATGCGGATCGACCGCCGCCAGTTTTCCGCTTTCAACCCAACCGGCAATGATTGCGGATTTATCATCAACCAGCGTTTTCAAATCTCCACTCAACTCTGCTTTCAGCAGCGGAGCGCCTTGTAGCATTTCAAGGCAGAACAGCCGCGAGGCCTGCGGGTAATCGCGGGAAACTTCCAGTTTCAGCCGGATGTATTCGCCTATCGCTACCAGCGGCTGTAAATCCTCACGAAACGCACGTAAAGGGGCAAGCCAGATATCAAGGATCTGCTTAAGCACGGCAATATAGAGCGCTTCTTTAGAAGGGTAATAATAGAGAAGGTTTGTTTTTGACACTTCCGCACGCTCAGCTACCTGTTCGATGCTGGTGCCGTGAATGCCGTATTGGGAGAAGAACTCCAGTCCTGCCGCCAGAATAGCCTGCTTTTTCGCCGCTACCGCTTTGGAACGCCGTCCGGTTTCTTTCGTTGCTGCCGCACCTTGTGCCATGCGCCCTCTCATCGTTCTGTTTTGCCCGACAGCATAGCAAAGACCACGTCAGAAGTGCGCGTTGTATGCACCCTGAACGCGCACGAACGCCTGTTTTTTGTGCACCAGTTTTGACCAAGCAGTCTGGTTTCAATCACCTAAAAACAGCAACCAATAAACAACATGCTGATAACAAGTGACTTTCTTAACCTGGCATCAGGTTTGCAAAGACTGAAATGACAAATCAATACCCATTAGCATTCGAGTTGCAGCAAGGCGGCAAGGACGATTGTCCCCAGGAGCTTACTTGAGTAAGTGACTGGGGCGAGCGTTTGCAGCCAACGCCGCTGCGGCCTGAAGGATGATGGGTATACCACCTGTGATGAGAGGCTTGCGATGAAAATTGGCGTATTCATTCCTATCGGTAACAACGGCTGGTTAATCTCCACGACTGCGCCGCAATACATGCCCACTTTTGAGCTCAATAAAGCGATTGTGCAAAAAGCGGAATACTACGATTTCGACTTTGCCCTCTCGATGATCAAACTGCGTGGCTTTGGCGGAAAAACAGAATTCTGGGATCACAACCTTGAGTCTTTCAGCCTGATGGCGGGCCTTGCGGCGGTGACCACCAAAATTCAGATCTACGCCACTGCCGCCACGCTGACTTTACCGCCCGCCATTGTGGCCCGCATGGCATCAACCATTGACTCCATCGCGCCGGGGCGTTTTGGCGTCAATCTGGTGACCGGTTGGCAAAAACCAGAATACGAGCAAATGGGGATCTGGCCAGGGGACGAATATTTCGCTCGCCGCTATGACTACCTGTCTGAATACGCCACCGTGCTGCGCGATTTATGGGGAACCGGGCAAAGTGATTTAAAAGGCGAGTTCTTCACCATGAACGACTGCCGCTTAAGCCCGCGCCCTGCCCAACCAGTGAAAATGATCTGTGCCGGGCAAAGCGACGCGGGCATGGCGTTCTCCGCAGAATACGCCGACTACAACTTCTGCTTTGGCAAAGGTGTTAACACGCCAACCGCGTTTGCCCCCACTGCCGCACGCATGATGGAAGCGGCGGAGAAAACCGGGCGCGATGTCGGCTCTTACGTGCTGTTTATGATCATCGCAGATGAAACCGATGAAGCCGCTCGCGCGAAATGGGAGCACTACAAAGCCGGGGCCGACGAAGAAGCCTTGGCATGGCTCACCGAGCAAAGCCAGAAAGACACCCGTTCTGGCACTAACACTAACGTACGGCAAATGGCCGACCCAACCTCAGCGGTGAATATCAATATGGGCACCCTGGTTGGCTCTTATGCCACCGTCGCCCGCTTACTGGATGAAGTGGCTACCGTGCCGGGCGCTGAAGGTGTACTGCTTACCTTTGATGATTTCCTGAGTGGCATTGAAGCCTTTGGCGAAAAAATCCAGCCGCTGATGCAATCGCGCGCGCACCTATCCCCATCAACCCGCGAGGTGGCGTAATGAAAAACATCACCCTGGATGCTCGCCCGGAAGCCATTACTTTCGCACCTGAACAAACGGCACTGATTGTCGTGGATATGCAAAACGCTTATGCAAGCAAAGGTGGCTATCTCGATCTTGCCGGGTTTGATGTTTCGGCAACTAAGCCGGTTATCGAAAACATCAAAATCGCGGTTGCAGCCGCTCGTGAAGCGGGGATGTTGATCGTCTGGTTCCAGAACGGTTGGGATAGCGATTACGTCGAAGCAGGCGGTCCAGGCTCGCCAAACTTCCATAAGTCCAATGCATTGAAAACCATGCGCAAGCAGCCGGAATTACAGGGCACGCTATTGGCAAAAGGCGGCTGGGATTACCAACTGGTGGACGAACTGGTGCCACAGGCAGGGGACATCGTTTTGCCCAAGCCTCGTTACAGTGGTTTCTTTAACACGCAGCTCGACAGCATCTTGCGTTCGCGCGGTATTCGCCACCTGGTGTTTACCGGCATTGCGACTAACGTCTGCGTGGAGTCGACGCTGCGCGACGGGTTTTTCCTTGAGTATTTCGGCGTGGTGCTTGCCGATGCCACCCATCAGGCCGGGCCTGCTTTTGTGCAGCAAGCTGCCTTATTCAATATCGAAACCTTCTTTGGTTGGGTAAGCGACGTCGGCACATTTTGCCAGGCGTTGCAGCCACAATCTTTCGCCCGCATTGCCTGATAAGGAATAACCCATGCCGAAATCCGTAATCATTCCGCCAGGAACCACAACGCCTATCGCTCCGTTTGTGCCAGGCACCCTCGCCGATGGCGTGGTGTATGTCTCCGGTACGCTGCCGTTCGATAAACAAAACAATGTGGTGTATGTCGGCGACGCTAAAGCCCAGACGCGCCATGTGCTGGAAACCATTAAGTCGGTGATTGAAACCGCAGGTGGCACCATGGATGACGTGACCTTTAATCAGATTTTTATTACCGACTGGACAAACTACGCCGCCATCAACGAAGTGTATGCCGAGTTTTTCCCAGGTGATAAGCCTGCACGGTTCTGCATTCAGTGTGGTCTGGTCAAACCGGATGCGTTGGTCGAAATCGCAAGCATCGCGCACATCGGGAAATAGCTTATGCAGATTGAGCTGACTCAAGCGCCCTTCCCCAACGCCCCGGTCTTGCTGCTAATAGCCGGGCTCGGTGGCATGGGCAGCTACTGGCTGCCACAACGTGCGGCACTGGCTGAACATTATCAACTGGTGGTTTATGACCAGCGCGGCACCGGTGTGAATAAGCAACCGCTGCCCAATGATTATTGCCTGTCTGATATGGCGCAGGAAATTCACACCGCCATGCTGCAACAGGGCATCACGCATTACAGCGTGCTTGGACACGCCCTGGGTGGCCTGGTCGCAATGCAGCTGGCGCTGGATTATCCCGCAGCCATCGACAAGCTGGCGATAATCAACGGCTGGTTGCAGCTCAACGCCCATACCCGGCGCTGCTTTGCGGTACGTGAAACGCTGTTGCAAGCTAGCGGCCCCGCTGCTTATTTGCAGGCGCAACCGCTGTTTCTCTACCCGGCAGACTGGATGGCGGCCAACCAGCCGCGCCTTGAAGCCGAAGAAGCGATGCATAACGCGCACTTTCAGGGGCAAGAAAATCTCACTCGCCGCCTGAATGCGTTAAAGACCGCTGACTTTCACGCCACCGCCGCACGCATCCACCAACCGGTGCTGGTGATTTGTTCCCGTGACGATCTGCTGGTGCCGTGGAGTTGCTCTGAAGAACTGCACGATGCACTACCTGATAGCCAGCTTGAAATCATGCCGTGGGGCGGGCACGCCTGCAACGTCACCGCGGCCAGTGATTTTAACCAGCGACTACTGACTTTGCTGGAAACCGAACCTGCTTATCACAAGGAAATTGTATGAGTCATGCTATTACTTCCGAAGCGCTGGAAACCTTATTTACTGGCGCGCATACCCATAGCGTCTGGCTGGATAAACCAGTGAGTGATGAACAAATTGCTGAGATTTATAACCTGCTACGCCTTGGCCCAACATCAGCCAACTGTTCGCCTGCCCGCTTTTTGTTTGTGCGCAGTACTGAAGCGAAAGCGCGCCTGAAACCCACTCTTTCTGCGGGCAATGTCGAGAAAACCATGACCGCCCCGGTTACCGCGATTGTGGCCTGGGACCCGGCATTCTTTGAGCAACTACCCAAATTGTTCCCTTACGCCGATGCCCGCGCCTGGTTTACCTCAAGCCCGGAACTGGCGCAGGAGACCGCCTTTCGCAACAGCTCGATGCAAGCGGCGTATCTGATTTCTACCTGCCGGGCACTCGGTTTAGATACCGGACCAATGTCCGGCTTTGACCGTGAAAAAGTGGATGCCGAGTTTTTTGGCACAAGCGGCTGGAAAAGTAATTTGCTGGTTAATATTGGCTACGGTGATCCGGCGAAAACCCATTCACGCTTGCCACGTTTAGCGTTTGAAGAAGCATGTGTTCTCGCCTGAGGAGTTAAAGATGATCGAAAAACAAGCCTTTCGCGACGCGATGTCGTGCCTTGGCGCGGCGGTGAATATTGTCACCACCGACGGTCCAGCCGGACGTGCTGGGTTTACCGCCTCGGCGGTATGTAGCGTAACGGATGAGCCACCAACATTGCTGGTTTGCCTGAATCGTAGCGCTTCCGTGTGGCCGATTTTTAGCCGCAATCAGGCGCTGTGTGTCAACACGCTGGCGGCCGGGCATGAAGATCTTTCGAATTTATTTGGTGGGAAGACGGCGATGAGCGAACGCTTTTCAGCTGCCCGCTGGCGGCACGGTGTAACCGGCTGCCCGCAACTGGAAGGCGCACTCGTATCGTTCGACTGCCGCATTAGCCAGGTCGTCGGTGTAGGTACGCATGACATCTTATTTTGTGAATTAGTCGCCCTTGAACGTAACGACGATACCCATGGCCTGGTGTGGTTTGACCGTGGCTACCATCAACTGATGCGGCCTGCCTGTTAGCCGACACGATATCTGCTGGAGATGAATATGGCGAATACCTGGTTTCCACAATGGCGTAAAAAAACTGCGGTAGAAGGTGGTGTGGTGGCTCCGGACGAAACGCTGCCGCTGGGCCAGACGCTGGTGATGGGCGTGCAACATGCGGTAGCGATGTTTGGCGCCACGGTGCTGATGCCGCTACTGATGGGGCTTGACCCGAATCTGTCGATATTGATGTCGGGTATTGGGACATTGCTGTTCTTTATCGTGACTGGCGGACGGGTGCCGAGTTATTTAGGCTCAAGTGCTGCGTTTGTTGGTGTGGTGATAGCCGTTACTGGTTTTAACGGGCAAGGGCTGAATCCACATTTGAGCGTAGCGCTCGGCGGAATTATCGCCTGCGGTTTGGTATATACGCTGATTGGTTTTGTGGTGATGAAAGCCGGAACAGCCTGGATTGAACGTTTAATGCCACCGGTCGTGACCGGTGCGGTGGTGATGGCGATCGGCCTTAACCTCGCACCAATCGCGGTGCGCGGCGTTTCAGCCAGCAGTTTTGATAGCTGGATGGCAGTCATGACGGTGTTGTGTATCGGGCTGGTCGCGGTGTTTACCCGCGGCATGATTCAACGCTTGCTGATTCTTATTGGCCTGATACTCGCCTGCGCCATTTATGCGGTTCTGGCGAATGGGTTTGGCTTTGGCAAACCGGTCGATTTCGCCCTGCTAAGTTCAGCCGCCTGGTTTGGCATTCCGCAAATCACCTCCCCGACATTTAACGCACAGGCAATGATGTTGATTGCCCCCGTTGCGGTGATTCTGGTGGCCGAAAACCTTGGGCACCTGAAAGCCGTCGCCGGGATGACGGGCAAAAATATGGACCCGTACATCGGCAAAGCCTTTGTTGGCGATGGCCTTGCAACGATGCTTTCGGGTTCCGTTGGCGGCAGCGGTGTCACGACCTATGCCGAGAATATCGGCGTGATGGCAGTAACCAAAGTCTATTCAACGTTGGTATTTGTGGCGGCATCCGGGATCGCCATGCTATTGGGGTTTTCACCTAAATTTGGTGCCTTAATTCATACCATTCCTGCCCCGGTTATCGGCGGGGCCTCTATTGTGGTGTTTGGTTTGATTGCCGTGGCAGGCGCACGCATTTGGGTGCAACACAATGTTGATTTAAGCCAGAACGGCAACCTGATTATGGTGGCGGTAACCCTGGTTTTAGGCGCGGGTGATTTCGCCTTAACACTGGGCGGCTTCACGCTTGGCGGCATTGGCACGGCAACGTTCGGCGCGATTATATTGAACGCTATTCTGAGCCGACGCCAAGTGGTTATAGGCCAAAGTACAGTCATTCCGTAGGCCGGATAAGCGAAGCGTCATCCGACACAACGGCTGGAGTGGGTGGATGGCGCTACCCTACAAAGCTGATAATGATGTTTCTTTCTTCTTACGTTTAAGCTTCAACTCACTTACCAGAACGCCCAACACAATTAACGCGCCGCCAAGCAGAGCTAACACAGGTAAGCGTTCCCCGGCTATACGCCCGAAAATCCCTGCCCACACCGGCTCGCCAGTGTAAATTACCGTAGCACGGGTTGGTGAAACGCTGCGTTGCGCCCAGTTCATCGTCACCTGAATAATGGCGCTGAAAATGCCTAGCCCTAATGCAATCACCAGCAAACCGGGGGTAAACGATGGCACGCTTTCCCCGGCAGGTATCATGGTGGCAAAAGCCACAATCGAGGCGGTAGCGAGCTGGACAATGGTGACACGCTTAATATCCACTTTGCCCGCCCAGGCGCTGATGAGGATAATTTCTGCGGCAATCGCCAGAGCGCTTATCAGCGTGATAATTTCGCCCGCGCCGAGTGTGAGTGAGGTATTTTCCGGCCCGGCAAGGAAGACCAAGCCAATAAATGCCAGCACCACACCCACCCAGGACATCACCCCCGGCATTTTACCAAGGCATATCCATTGCAGCACAGGCACCAGCGGGACATACATCGCCGTGATAAACGCTGATTTACTGCTGGGAATAGTCTGCAAACCCCAGGTTTGCATGCTGTAACCAATGGCAATAGAAACGCCGATAAACACGCCCGCCTTCACTTCAAGCCAGGTCAGGCCACGCAGCGATTTTATTGACAGCAACCCAACGGCTAACGCGGCCGTCGCGAAACGTAAACCAACAAAAAAGAATGGCCCGCTCATGGTCATCGCATATTGCACAGCAAGGAAAGTCCCACCCCAGAACATGGTGATGAGGATCAGAATCGCTTCTTGAGGTTTGACGGATAGTTGATAACGACGAAGTAAGGCAGACATGAAATGACCTGGACGAGATAAGCAAGCCGGATAGTGTGCGATGAGGTGCAGAGCCATGCAATGGGAGAGTCAAAATAAAACCGCCGGTAAAAACCGGCGGTTGGGGTTAGTCTGGCGAGTGACTACTTACTACTGCCTTTGCCGTGACTATTTTTGCCCCCTTTTTGGCCTGCTTCTGAGGCGCGCTGCGGGTCATTCTTGAAATTCCCGCCACTATGCTGGCCACCTTTACGACCTGCTTCTGATGCTCTTTCACGGTCTTCAGCGAAATTACCTGAACCACCACGATGGTTTGCCATTTCTAACCTCCGGATTGGTGAAATAGTTAAGTCATCATATTGCATTCAGTCAAAGAAGATTCTTTCACCGCGCAGCTTAAGTACCGCTACGTGGAACTAAGCTTAGTGCAGTCAGGGCAATTGACCAGTTAACCGTAATATCTTGCAACATGTAATCGCCAAAATGGGTGATTTTTTTGCCGCTTAATCCATAAGACTTTCTTATTTTTAATGAAATAGTCACCTAATGAAAATGTGACGTAATTTTACGGAAATAGGCCCCCTCTTGTGCTGAATCAAGGAAACAGCTCTCCAGGTTGCACTCTGAGCCACAGCACATATCTTTAGAGGAGTGCAGCAAGTCGCTGCGTCACAGGTAGGAGTGAAGCGAAATGGCTAAAGTTCTGGTGCTTTATTACTCAATGTACGGACACATCGAAACCATGGCACGCGCTGTGGCAGAGGGTGCACAGAAAGTAGATGGCGTGGAAGTGACGGTGAAGCGAGTCCCGGAAACCATGTCAGGTGAAGCTTTCTTAAAAGCCGGGGGGAAGACGCAAAATACCCCGCAAGCCACACCGCAAGAGCTTGCCGATTATGACGCTATTATTTTTGGCACTCCCACTCGCTTTGGCAACATGGCCGGCCAGATGCGCACATTCCTCGATCAAACTGGCGGCTTATGGGCATCGGGCGCTTTGCACGGCAAACTTGCCAGCGTATTTAGTTCGACAGGCACCGGCGGTGGCCAGGAACACACAATCTCCTCAACCTGGACAACTCTTGCTCACCACGGGATGGTCATTGTTCCCATAGGCTATGCTGCGCAAGAGTTGTTTGATGTCTCTCAGGTTCGCGGCGGGACGCCGTACGGTGCAACAACAATTGCCGGAGCTGATGGTTCGCGTCAGCCAAGCCAGGAAGAGCTTTCCATTGCTCGCTATCAAGGTGAACACGTAGCGGGCCTTGCCGTTAAACTACATGGTTAAATAATTCTGGAGGAGTACATGCAGAATCAACAATCAAAAGTTCATCACGTAGGTGAATGGGCGAGTTTACGTAACACCTCTCCTGAAATCGCTGAGGCTATTTTTGAAGTGGCTAAATACGACGAAAAAATGGCGGAGAAAATTTGGGAAGATGGCAACGATGAGGTACTGGCGTTGGCATTTGAAAAAACAGATAAAGATTCGCTATTTTGGGGCGAACAGACGATAGAACGCAGAAACGTTTAGTCTGCACCGACCTCCCCCGCATCACGCGGGGGAGACAGTCACTTCCTCACTTCACGCTCTGCGCCAATACTTGCGTAAATTTATCCCACGGACAAAAACCATTTGCATCAGTTGGACAACCATTAAGCTGGAGCGTAACCCGCTGCGGTGGCTGTTGTAGACTTAGCACATCAGCTTTACGCAGTTGTTCCGCGCTTTGATAAACGTATTCCACCTTCATCAATTCACGATTGTTATTCGCATCATGCCAGCGCTGGAACATAATTTTCCCGCCAATTGGCGTGCGTTCATACTGTTCAGGCAACTGATAAGGTTTAAAATCCAATGCCGTCAAAAGCGATGCAATATTGGAGTCATGCCCCACCAGCAAAGTGATTTTTGGCCCTTTATTATTACTGCCCGCCAGCGCTTTCTGAATATATTTAATCAGCGGTGCCGCCACATTCTGAGCAACCTGTGGTGAGGTGAATAATGTATCCTGATAGCCATTTTTCAGCTGCGATAACACTTTCCACTGCTGATCCGTTTTGATTTGCCCCCAGGCAACTTGATCCAGTGGGAACCCTTCGTAATATTGCAATGTGAACGCATCGACCAGCGAGTTCCCCACTTTTAGTGGGCCGCTCACTCCCGGCTCCTCTGTGGCATTAGCAGTGAATTTATCTTTTTCCGCCGTGAGATCGCACTGCTGCTTTTCTTTACAGCTTGGTGAGTCTTTAAAAGCAACTATCTGCTCAAGCAACTGATAGCTGTCGCTCAGTTTGTACTGCTCGCGCTGGGTTTCCATCGCCTTCACAGCTGCTTGTTGAAACTCAGGTGAACCATTGGTGATCACCGGATTAAACGTTGGGTCCATCGTACCCATTTTCTCCTGGTGATGGACAGGCACATCACAACCAGGGAACGCACCAGTGATAAAGAACTGTGCTGTGGCAACGGTGCGTTGCAAACTGTTCGCGTAGGCATAAATGCTTTGTGGCGTTGGGCATTCACCGCTGGTCACCAACCCCTGCTCCGCAAACCATTCACGCAAATAATGGCCCATATACACTTCCAACACGCCACCTTTGGTGGTGAGTTGGCCGCCTGGCACATCCCACTCCGGCCATGATTGCGCCGTCGACTGTTCCAGTACGCTGCCATTATTGGCAAGAGGCGCACGCAGATTATGACGACTCATTAGTAAAACCTGTTGAAGCTGGTAACCCTGTGGTGCTGTTTCGGCTTGAGCCAACGCAGGAGCGAAGTAAGCCATTGCCAGTAATGCCGCGATCGTATTTTTATTCATCTCTTCATCCTCAAGATGTTATTGCACATAAGTGCCGCATTCAGTTTGGCAGAAAAAACTGACACCGCCTTCCGGGCCGCTCGCAAAACGGTGAGATGAAGGAAAACTACTCAATCCCGGCGGGAGGTTTTATAATAAAACTAATAAAGGCCCTAAGCCTGTGGAGGATTAATGAAACGCAAAAGTATGGAGGGTAACGTCTGCCCGGTTGCCCGTTCACTGGATATCATTGGTGACTGGTGGTCATTGCTTATCGTGCGCGATGCTTTAAACGGCCTGACACGTTTTGGTGAGTTCCAGAAAAATCTCGGCATCGCCAAAAACATGCTTACTCAGCGACTCAAGCAACTGGTGGAACAAGGTATTTTGACCGTGCGTCCTGCCACTGACGGCAGCGCCTGGAATGAGTATGTGTTGACCGAAAAAGGCCGCGCTCTGCAAACGGTGCTGGTTGCGCTGGCACAATGGGGTGGTGACTACTTGTTTGATAGCCATGAAAAATGCAGCGTACTTGTTGATGGCGAGCATCATCAGCCGCTGCGTAAACTCCAGCTACAAGCGCAGGATGGCCGCACGCTTGCGCCTGATGAGGTGGTGGCACAGCGCCCTGAGTTAGTTTAAGAACGAGATATCCGAGGCGACTAGTGCAACGACATCCACTCTTCGCCGATTCCCTTTTATTATTAATCTCTTAATCCACCAGCAAGCGTTCGTCTCAATGCAGAAATAAAAAAATGCACGCAATGTGGTTGCATTATAGAACCAACACGCCTAATTTTAATTTAGTTTCATTATGAAACCACAAATCAACTTTCACGACGAGGCTTTACCATGACCACTTCCCCTTCTGTTGCAGTCATCACGGGCGCATCTTCAGGTATTGGCACGATATATGCTGAGCGCTTTGCCGCTCGCGGTTTCGACCTGTTATTAGTCGCACGCCGTGAAGAGCGTTTGCGTGAACTGGCGAGTAAGCTTGAAGCCCTGCATGGCATCTCCGTTCAGATACTACCGGCCGATCTGGCGGCAGAAAGCGGTATTCAGGTGGTTGAAGCAGCGCTGCGCAGTAATGAACGAATCAGTGTGCTGGTCAATAATGCCGGAACCGCGCACCTTGCTCCTTTCACCGCAGGCAGCGCTGAATTACACCAGACGGACATAATGCTGAATATCACCGCGCTGACTCGTCTAAGCCTCGCCGTCCTCGGCCGTTTCCAGGCACAAAATAGTGGCACCATTATCAACATCGCCTCGGTCGTCTCACTCCACGCCATCGCGGGGAGTGCCGTGTATAGCGGTACCAAAGGCTATGTGCTGAATTTCACGCGTGGTTTGCAGCAAGAGATTGCGGGCAGCAATGTGCGCATTCAGGCGGTATTACCTGCGGTCACCGCAACGGAAATCTGGGAGGTATCAGGTGTATCAATGGATCATTTAGCCCCGGATTCCATTATGACCGCTGAAAATATGGTTGATGCCGCACTGGCGGGATTGGATCAAGGCGAGGAAGTGACGGTGCCACCCCTGCACGATCTGGCATTGTGGGAAGCCTATGAATCAGCACGACTGGCGATTTTCGATGCTTCCCGAACAGGAATTCCTGCTCCGCGATATCAGAAGCAATAAGCGTAAAGCGCGGGATTCGTCCCGCTTTTCTGCATGATTTTGTAAAAGATGACTTGTTTAATTGAGGTTGTAGTCAGATTGCTATAATTAGTATCAGTAATCACTTCTTACCAATAATGTAATGAAAATGTTCAATTATTCTACGATGGGCGCACTCGCCCTGGTTATCCTGGTTTGGCTTGCCATACTTTTTGATACTGCCAATATTCTCCATCACATTGCTGAAAGCCTGCATCTTATTGAAAATATGGTAAAAAATGACATTAATTAAGCTTTAGCATCTAAAGACGAATATTTTCTGCTCATCTTCCCCCTGCATTCCAAATAACTCAAACATTACCAGGGGACAGACCTCTGTACTCCCTCCAGATATTGGCGAAATCACAATCCACCTGCTACAAATTGTAGTGTCCAAATAGAATTTGCCATAACAAATATTGTTCATAATACATACGCTTCGGCTATGGCGTGGCGTTTGTGTGGTTACAATAAAATACATCATCTCTGAAGTTAGTTGATTAATGTTGTTTATCAATCCGCAGGCCCGAAGTACAGGTGCTAATACATTTTCAGATGGCGGAGAAACATTAATCATTAAGAGGTGATAATAATGAAGCAAAAGTAAGGCTGCAGGCACATGAAAAAAATCGCCGTAATATTCTCTGGGTTGTTCTTTTCAACATTTTCACACGCAAGTGCACTCTATTTTTATGAAATTGGTACGGAAGATACGGCTCTGGCTGGCGCTGGTCAGGCCGCTCGTGCGCAGGATGCGTCAACGATTGTGACCAACCCGGCGGGGATGACTCGCCTGCCGGATCATATGTTCACCGGTGGCCTGCAAGCATTAGGTGGCGACATAGACTACCAGTTAGATAATTCAGCACAACGCAGCCCTGGCAACGTGATGAATGTGATGCCAAATGCCAGTAGTTTCTACAGCCAAAAAATTAATGACGACCTCTACGCGGGCATCGGGCTCTATGGTAACTACGGGCTGGGTATCGATTTTGGCAATTGGGCAGGCGAGCGCCTGATCAAGAAAAGCACATTGATGGCGATGACTCTTAGCCCTTCTTTAGCGTATAAGCTCAGCGATCGGGTATCTGTCGGGGCTTCTGCCAATATTAACTACGGTTTCCTATCACTGACCCGTGATGTCGATGGCGTTGATGACAAACAAAAAGATCATGACTGGGCGATGAGTTATCGTCTTGGCCTATTGATGCAGTTGACCGACCAGACTCGGGCGGGTGTCACCTGGAACAGTAAAACCGAATACGATTTTAATATTGACGGCAAGGCTCGCTTACCAAACCTGCCAAACGTGCAATATGACCTGCCGATTACTGCCCAGGTTAATGCTCCACAGCAGATAATGTTGAGCCTGGTGCATGACATTGATAAACAGTGGTCAGTGATGGGTGACCTGGGTTGGCAGGACTGGAGTGAGTTTGGTGCACCGCAAATTACCGTGGTCGGCCAGCAGGTGGATAAAAATAGCCGAATGAAAGATACCTGGCATACCGCACTTGGGGTGCAGTATCGCCCGACGGAACAATGGCGTCTGAATGCTGGCGTCGCGTTTGATAGCACGCCGTACAAAGATCAAAGCGATGTAGCCATGACCATACCAACCGGGGATGAATGGCGCTTTGGTACCGGTGCGCAATACCAGATTACTTCAGCCAGTAATATTGGTGTAGCCGTCGAATACCTGCATATGCAGTCTTCAAAAGTACAGTCACCCGGAATATTCCAGGGCAGTTATGACCACCCTTATCTCTGGTTTACCAGTGTCAATTACAGCTATCAGTTCTAAACTTTAAAGCTGGGCCAGTTAGCCGGACTTTTATGTTTGCTTATTTTCGCCTGTCACGTCGTCAAGACCATCGGAGGCTACTAGTCACATATGACTGTCCCGTTACCTGGCGCTCACATTTTGCTGGCAGCACTGCTATTCAGCCCGATCTGTTTTGCAGTAGACGGCGGTCGTCTTAAGCAACGCGCAGATGCGGTTCTCACGCTGATGAGCTACACCGTCGTGCCAGACGTCACCGCCAGCGATCTTAATATTGGCAATGGTAATAACGAGAGCCATGAACTTACCATTACCCAATTTGGCGGCGGAGCAACACTCAGTGAATCCTTTCCCCTTTATCTTGAAGGGACGATGAGTTACAGCCGTTATGACCCGCAATTTGTGCTGACCAACGGTGAAGAAAGCCGCAAGATCCCAACAAAATGGAACAGCGTGACCGCGACCGGTGGCGTTGGCTGGGATTTTCATCTGTATACCGATAAACGAGGGGGAAATCTGGTGCTACGCCCCATTGCCAATTTCATGCTGGGCACCATGGTGAGTGATTTGCGCGTTGGCACTTACGTGCTTGAGCAGCGTAGAGATAGTGATTTTGATTTTCTTGATGGTGGACGGCTCAACGCTTATGGCCTGGGAGGCTCGTTAATGCTCGACTACGAGCTATTTTCCAGGCCCCAGGACATCGATATTGAGCTGCGCTATTCCGGAATGAGCCTGCAAACCTTCGGTAATACCTCACGTGCCGTCAAAGGGCACGCCAGCACGGAGAACCTCGGGCTTTATCTGCGTCGTCGGGCACCGTTATTTGACTGGAAGTTGCTTAAAAGCCCGGTTCGCTATGTGCTCGAAGGTGCACATACTGAATATCTTGGCGATCAACGCGGCCAACTTGGCTTTAATAGTCTCTCATCTGTGGGGCTGGGCTTTGAGCTTGATAGCAGTAAGTATGATGTTTTTATTACCCGGACTCGCCTGGTGGCTCGCTACATGTTCGGTAATAACACCACGGGTTATGGTATCGGCCTGGCTATGAGTTTCTGACCACCAGCAATTGTAAAACTCCCCGAATAGCCTCTCGCAATTAAAATCGCAAACTAAGGTTTTTATAAGGTTGATCCTGTCTGATTAATAAAAATTAAAAGACGGGAGGTCATATGGCTATTAACCCTTATTTATATGTGCGAATTAATGATTATTTCTCTGGTGAGTTCACAACTCACCTCTTGCCAGAGTACAACCGTGATTTTCGCATGATACGCTTGCCTGGTCTGTTTTCGTTATTTTCCCTACGGCAGGTTATATGAAGCGTAGATTACCTTTTCAGGTAAAACTCTTTTTATCTCTGGTGCTCTTTTCGTGCCTGCTATTGGCTTTGCTGGGTGTGATGTTGTTCCACTTTATGGACCGGCAAATACAACACGACCTGGGTCAACGTGCACGTGTTCAGGCCAGCGAAATCGCACTGATACCGGGGCTTGCGGAAATGGTAGCAACGCGTGACATGACGGGAATTGCCCGTTTAATCCAGCCCTTACGTAAACAAAGTGACGCCAGTTACATTGTGATTGGCGATGTCCGCGAACAGCACCTTTACCACTCTGAATCCCCGGAACGCATTAACCTACCAATGATTGGAGGAGATAACGCCGAAGTTTTGCAAGGCAAAACGATTATTTCTACGCGTAAAGGTGGTATCGGTGTTTCATTACGTAGCAAAGCGCCAATCTTTAACGCTAAAAACCAAGTGATTGGGATTGTCTCTGTTGGTTATCTCACTTCATATATCGCCAATATTAATGCCAACCGGCTCTGGCAAGCAGGTTTATATGGCCTGCTGTTATTGATTCTGCTGTTTATTTTTTCATGGGTATTCACCCGCAATGTCAAAAAACAAATGTTCTGGCTGGAGCCAAAGGATATTGCTCTGCTTGTTCTCCAACAAAAAGCGTTGCTCGAAGCAATGTATGAAGGTGTATTTGCCGTTAACGCGCAGAAGCAGCTGATATTAATTAACCGTGCCGCGCGCGAATTGCTGGATATTCGCCAGCCTGAAAATGAACTACTCGGCAAACCACTGGATGAGATATTACAAACGCCACCCACATTTTTTAATCAACATGGCGTGACAGAAAATAACAGCCATCACGATCAAATAACCGTGCTGAATCAACGGCAGGTGATTGTTAACCGTGTACCGATTGAACTCGAACCAGGGGCTGAAAGCGGCTGGGTTTTTAGTTTCCGCGACAAAAATGACATGAACACTCTGAGCAGCCAATTAAGCCAGGTGAAGCGCTACGCAGACAACCTGCGCATCATGCGCCACGAACAGTTGAACTGGACTGCAACACTCGCCGGTTTGTTGCAGATGCAGCGCTATGACGATGCGATGCGCTATATCCAGGCGCAATCCGAGGGGGCACAGAATGTGCTGGATTTTGTCTCAGCGCATTTCACCTCCCCTGCCCTTTGTGGCCTGTTATTGGGGAAATACGTCAGCGCACGCGAAAAAGGTATTGAGCTTACATTTGACCCGGCCTGCCAGTTAACCCGTATTCCCGCGACAATTGGTGAAACCGAACTTATGTCTGTGATCGGCAATTTACTCGATAACGCTGTGGACGCCACGTTGAAAGCCCAAATACATTCGGTACCTGTGGAGCTCTATATTTCAGACAGAAATCAGGAACTGGTGATTGAAGTAGCCGACCAGGGCTGCGGTGTGGATGACGCGCTAAAACCCCATCTTTTTGAGCAAGGCGTCACCACTAAACCATCAAGCATTCATGAGATGGCAGGTTCAGAACATGGCATCGGTTTATATCTGGTTGCCAGCTACGTCCATCAGGCACACGGCAGTATCGAAATCACAGACAATACGCCGCAAGGTACAATATTTTCTGTTTTTATCCCCTTTCCGGTAAGTGTTTGAGCAGGGTAATACCATGAATACCAGCAACTCATTTGATGTCGTCATCGTGGAAGATGAACCCCACCTTGCCGGTTTGCATCGCGACTTTATCGAACAAAACTTTCACCTGCGCGTCGTGGGAATTGCCGCAACACTTGAGCACGCTCGCTCCCTGCTGGAACTACATCAGCCACGACTGATATTGCTCGACAACTTTTTGCCGGATGGCCAGGGGGTGGATTTAATCGACAGCCCGCTTCTTAAGAGCTTCGACTGTTCGGTGATTTTCATTACTGCTGCCAGCGATATGCAAACTTGCAGCCAGGCGATGCGCAGCGGCGCGTTTGACTACATCATCAAGCCCGTCTCATTTCACCGCCTGCGCAGTTCGCTGGAGCGCTTTATGCAACTGGTCAAAACGTTGCGTCATGTGAAGACAGTTGATCAGAATGCGCTGGACCGATTGTATAACCTACCCGTCATCAATGCGGCCTCAGCCCCATCCACGAAAGGAATTGAGCCAAACACGCTGGAGAAAGTTCAGCGCATTTTTACGAGCAGACCTGATATCAGTTGGTCGGTAGAACAGGTGGTAGAAGAAGTCGGAATAAGCAAAACCACAGGGCGCCGTTATCTCGAGTATTGCGTGGAAATGGGTATTATCGGCGTCGAGATGCAATACGGAAATATCGGCCATCCGCGACGTCTGTACCGCAAAATTGGGGGATAACACCTGCGGTTTCTCCCACCTTCAACGGTGGGTAAATGCATATTTTTGTAGCGCGAATCAGCGTAGCGTCATCCGATATAGCCGCACGCTTTCGCGGTTTTAATGGTGTTAATTGCCGAAAAAAAGCCCCGAATCACAATTCGGAAAGTTAAAAAACTCCCCCCATTGCCTGTCAAACCCCATGCGCTATGTTGACCATTAGTTACTCAAATGCAGCTAAAGGTTAATAATAATGTTAAATAAAATACATCTCTCTGTAATCACTACCGCTGTACTGATGTCTTGCTCCGCAATGTCTGCACTTCCTCAAGGCTACCCGGCTGACTACCAAAAAGTCGTCGATGCTGCGACTAAAGAAGGCAAAGTGGTCATCTATTCAACCACCGATACCAAAGCCGCTGGCCCGCTAATTCAGGGGTTTGAGACTGCATACCCAGGTATTAAAGTTGAATATAACGATATGAACAGTACCGAACTGTATAACCGTTATATCAGCGAACAAGCGGCGGGTGGCACCAGCGGCGATGTGGTCTGGAGCTCCTCAATGGACACCGCGCTGAAACTGGCTGTCGACTATGCCCAGGAATATAAATCCCCTGAGCAGGGTCAGTTGCCAAAATGGGCTGTGTGGAAAGACAAAGCCTACGGCACAACTTATGAGCCGGTAGTGTTTATCTATAACAAACGTTTGATTCCGGCGAATGAAGTGCCAGATTCCCATACCGCGCTGGCAAAACTTATCGCCAGCCAGCCTGATAAATTCAGCAAAAAAGTTACCACTTACGACATTGAGAAATCCGGCCTGGGCTTCATGCTGTCTGTACAGGATTTCAGAGCTGACCCGAATTACTTCAAAACTCTGGCTGATATCGCTAAAGGCGGCCTGTCTGTGCAGTCGTCCACCGGCACCATGATGGAGAGGGTCTCATCAGGTGAAAACCTGATCGGCTTTAACATTCTGGGTTCCTACGCTGAAGCTCGCGCCAAAACCGATCCGTCTCTGGGGATTTCCTATCCGAAGGATTACACCCTGGTGCTGTCGCGCGTGTCGTTTATCAGTCAGCAAGCGCAAAACAGCAATGCTGCGAAACTGTGGTTGGACTACGTGCTGTCTGAAAAAGGGCAAAGCATCCTGGCCAATCAGGCCGACATCCCATCCATCCGCAACGATATCGAAGGCAAAAATGATATCGACGGCATGACGAAAATGTTAGGCAATGCACTCAAGCCAATCCCTGTGGATGAAACACTGCTGGAATATCTGCAACAGAAAAAACGTCTGGATTACATCAAACAGTGGCGTGCTGCCGCGGCTAAATAAATTTCCCCTACGTCATTCACGCTACAGGTGCGTTGGCTACACTCGCTCACCCGAAACACTTACTCGAGTAAGCTCATCGGGATTTGCTTGATTGCCGCATGCCTGTAGCGCGAATGACTTGGGTAAATCAGTCGTTGAAAAAGGAAGTCGTATGAGTGCATTGCTAAGAAAGTGGCAGAGCCTGCCACGCAGCATTGTGGTGTTAATAACAGCGCTGGTTATCTACATACCGCTGTCGTTCATCGTGATACAAAGTTTCCTCTCTGCACCGTTCTTTTCGCCCTCAAAAGAGTGGAGCCTTGAATCTTTTGGCTTCATCTTTACCGATCCTGATTTCTACAGGGCATTGAAAAGCGGATTTATTCTGGCTATCGGCCTTGTGGTTATTGCCATCCCACTGGGTGGAATTCTGGCATTCCTGATGGTGCGCACCGATTTGCCAGGCAGACGTTTGATTGAACCGCTGATCCTGGTGCCAATTTTTGTTTCGCCGATGGTTCTGGGGTTTGGCTATGTGGTCGCCGCCGGGCCGGTAGGTTTCTTCTCGCTGTGGGCCCAATCCATTCTTGGTTTCGTGCCGTGGAATATCTACGACATGTCGAGCATTGTGGTAATCGCCGGGCTAACGCATGTTCCGCACGCATATCTCTATATATCCTCAGCACTGCGCAGCGTGGGGTCTGATGTCGAAGAAGCTGCTCGTATAGCCGGAGCCTCGCCGTTACAGGTAATGACCGCCGTCAGCCTGCCGATGGTGCGCCCTTCTATTCTGTACGCCACCGTGTTGCTGTTCTTCCTTGGGCTGGAAGTGTTCGGCCTGATGCTGGTGCTGGGCGATCCGGAAGGCAACATGGTGTTGGCCACTTATCTGTATCAGTTGACCAATAAACTCGGTACACCTTCCTATCATCTGATGGCCGCGGTTGCCGTGGTGCTGATTTGTATCACCATTCCGCTGGTGATGTTGCAACGTCGCCTGATGCGTACCGCCAACCGCTTTGTAACGGTGAAAGGCAAAGCATCACAGGCACGCGCATTACCGCTGGGTAAATGGCGCTGGGTAGCCGGTGCGGTAGTGGCATTCTGGCTAACAGTGACTATCGGTGTTCCGCTAATTGGCGTGATGTTGCGCGCGTTTATTTCTAACTGGGGCGTAGGCGTATCCATCTGGGATGAACTGTCGCTTCAAACTTTCCGCACTATCTGGGAGCAGCCGAACCTGCTGCGCGCCATTGTTAACTCGATGGCGATTGGTGTTATTGGTGGCGCACTGGCTGTTGCCTGTTATCTGTTTATCGGCATCGCTATGCACCGCAAACCAGACAACATCACGCGTTTCCTCGACTACAGCGTGCTGGTGCCACGCGCGGTTCCAGGGCTACTGGCGGGTCTGGCATTCCTGTGGGTTTTCCTGTTCCTGCCGATGTGGCTCGATAATGCACTCAAATCCGGCTGGCTTTCCGGAATGCCGTGGTCGCAGTGGTTGCGCGATAACCTGGTGGTATGGCTGCGTTCGTTGCGCAGTACCATTTTCAGCGTCTGGCTGGCTTATACCGTCGTATGGATGGCGTACGGTCTGCGGCTGATTTCCTCAACGTTGCTGCAAGTCGGGCCAGAACTGGAAGAAGCTGCGCGCAGCACCGGTGCGACTCGCGGGCAAATCACTCGCCACGTCACTATTCCGTTATCGCGCTACGGCCTGATTGGATCATGGTTGCTGATGTTCCTGATTTTTGAGCGCGAATATTCAACCGGCGTGTACCTACTTGCACCAGGTACAGAAACTATCGGCTCAATGCTGGTTTCCCTGTGGGCCGCCGGAGCCATTGATATTGTTGCCGCTCTCTCGTTTATTAACATCCTGCTGGTGGTGGTAGGTCTGGGGATTGCCCTTCGTTTTGGAGTCAAACTGCATGATTGAATTAACGGTCGAGAACCTGCACTTAACCTACGGTGACAACCCGGTATTAAAGGGTGTTTCCATGAATCTGAAACGTGGCGAAGTCGTCTCTTTGCTCGGGCCATCAGGCAGCGGCAAAACCACATTATTACGCGCCGTCGCCGGGCTGGAAAAACCCACCCAGGGCACGATTACCATCGGGAAAAACAAAGTTTACGACGGCACACCGCGTAGCGAGATCCCTGCCGAAGAGCGCAACCTTGGGCTGGTATTCCAGTCTTACGCACTGTGGCCACACAAAACCGTATTCGAAAACGTGGCCTACCCGCTGAAGCTGCGCAAAGTCGCTGCCGCTGAAATCACTCAGCGCGTACAAGACGTACTGAACCAACTTGGCCTTGGGCATCTGGGTAAACGCCATCCACATCAACTCTCTGGTGGTCAGCAACAGCGCGTAGCGATTGGCCGAGCGCTGGTTTACAACCCGCCGGTGATTCTGCTTGATGAGCCACTATCAAACCTTGATGCCAAATTGCGTGAAGAAGCCCGTGTATTCCTGCGCGAGTTGATTATCAAACTGGGATTGTCAGCCCTAATGGTCACGCACGATCAGAATGAGGCGATGGCGATATCTGACCGAATTTTGTTGCTCAATAACGGCAAAATCGAACAGCAAGGCACTCCACAGGAAATGTACGGATCACCAAAGACCCTCTTTACCGCAGAATTTATGGGTAGTAACAACCGTCTGCACGGCAAAGTCACCGAGGTGCGTGACGGAAAAGCGCATATCGAAGGCAAAGGCTGGACGTTGTGGGGACAAGCTGGGGAAGGTGTGCAAAGTGGTCAGGAAGCGACGGCTGTTATCCGCGTGGAACGCGTAATGCTGGTTGACGGCCCAGGCGAAAACCAACTTGAACTCCCGTTGCTGACCAGCATGTATCTTGGCGATCGCTGGGAATATTTGTTCCGTACTTCGGGCGATGATTTTGTCATTCGCGCCTATGGCACCAGCCTTCGCGATCCCCAGCATTGCCATCTGGCATTACCTGAGGAACATGTCTGGATTTTCCCTAAATCCTGATGCTTGCAGGGAGCAGTGATTCGCTGCTCCCTGCACTAATTAGTTCTATATGAATAAATTTTGCAAATCACTAACGTATCAAAATTACCCCTCACGCTTATATATCATCAGCAACTTACGCATTGCTTTTCATTTCGTTATTGGTTTAAATCACCACGCAACAATCTAAAGCCGCGACTAATTTATATTTTTCATGACCAATACCAAATATTTTGTCAAAAAAATGTGAAGACAATTAACAATAAAATGCTTTAGATAAACACATCATTACTTAATGAAACTTGTCTATATAAAATAAAACATCGTTAATGGCAGGGATGTTTATTTTATAAATCGATAAGTATTTCTTTTTGTGTGCGACAGGAATAAATGTGGAAATAAATCTCTTTCAGGTTTTATCAACTATTGCATTAGCGATTGAAACCAGTGCGCCTGAATTGAATGGTCATCATAAACGGACGGCGTTCATCGCGAATGAGTTGGCGGCTGAGCTCAAGCTAGTGCCTAAATACCGCGAAGATGTTTTTATTTCTGCATTGCTGCATGATATTGGTGGTCTGGTAAAAAAAGATTATTTAATCGCCATCGACGATCAAGAACCTTATAGTCACGCACATGCAACCTATGGTGCTTCCATTTTTAAGATGGTGCCGTTATTGGCGGATAAAGCATCAATCATCCTCCATCATCATAGGAAATGGGGTTATGGGCAGGGTGAATACCAGGATGATGAGCGTATTCCGTTCGCCAGCCATATCATCTACCTGGCTGACCGCATCGATATTCAATATCTTAAATTAAGAAATAGTGGGCATGAGTCGCCAGCTGAACGCTGCGTTGAATTGATAAAAGATGAAGTAGAAACACGTTTTCATCCACTCGTGTTAGAAGCGTTTCTTCGCCTGGCAAATAAAACTTATTTTTGGCTGGGACTAACCAGACCATTGCCATTACATCTCTTGAGAATGTACTCACCCATAGCTGATAAAACAATCAGCCTCGATGAGTTAATGGATTTTGGGCTACTACTTAATACCATTATTGATATGCACTGTAACTTCACTTGCCGCCACTCATTACATGTTGGAATTGTTGCCAGATTTCTTGCTGAGAAATGCCACTATTCTGAAGTTGAGTGTAAGAAAATTGAATTGGCAGGCTATCTGCATGATATCGGGAAGCTGGCCATACCGATGAGTTTATTGCACAAAGAAGGCAAACTTGATGATGCAGATATCGCGATACTAAAAAGTCATAGTTATCATACCTTTGAGCTGCTTTCATCCATCGACGCTATCAAAGATATCGCGCGCTGGGCAGCACTTCATCATGAGAAACCGAATGGTTATGGTTATCCATTTAGTCTGGCTGGTGATGAGATTGGGCAAGAGTGTCGGATAATTTCGGTTGCCGATGTGTTTGTGGCACTGACTGAAAACCGCCCTTATCGCAATGCAATGCCTGCGAATAGAGTGAGCGAAATCCTTCATCAGGAAGCCGAAAATAACTCGCTTGATAGCGAACTGGTTAATATTTTGCTGGAACACCGACAAGAGGTGATGACTCTTACTGATAATATGGATTTGGCACAATTGTATTGATAGAGTATATAGCGCCCATACTGTTAACTGCCAGATATATCCAGTCAGCTTAAACATGGGCGCAAGTAATATTACTTCTGCAATTACAGCTTAACTCTAATTTGCATATATATCTTATCGATTCAATATTTCCTGCGGGATTGGTTCACCGTGATACTTTTCGTATATAGCATTTAACTTTCCATTTTTAATATTGGTTTCAATCCACTCATTAAGTTTTTCTTTTAACTCAGGCTGGTTTTTTTGCAGCCCAATCGCCAAATCAAAAACGGTCAGCGTCATCTTTGGTTCAAAATTCAGTTTTGGATTCTGTTTTTTTATCTGATTAACGAGTGTCGCTGAAGTTGCAACGGCGTAAGCCTGGAGTGATAAACGACAGAAACGAAAAAGCCCCAGCTTATTTCTAAGCTGGGGCTAAAATGTTGGTGGAAGCGTAGAGATTCGAACTCTAGAACCCTTTCGGATCGCCGGTTTTCAAGACCGGTGCCTTCAACCACTCGGCCACGCTTCCAACGAGGCGAACTATAAACATACCCAAACTGCATGTAAAGAGTGATTTTGTTCGTTCGCCTGAAAAATCATCAAATCTGGTTTATTTGTTTGAAACACCAACAAACAGAAACGAAAAAGCCCCAGCTTATTTCTAAGCTGGGGCTAAAATGTTGGTGGAAGCGTAGAGATTCGAACTCTAGAACCCTTTCGGATCGCCGGTTTTCAAGACCGGTGCCTTCAACCACTCGGC
>NZ_JAJSOS010000017.1:0-80634 GCF_021283185.1 Buttiauxella cochleicola | reverse complement strand
CTTCAGAACGGAGATGATCTGGTGCTCGGTGAATCGGATCTTACGCATAGCGATCTCCACAGGTGACATAATCAGTATGTCGGAAGATCTCTAAAAGTGAATGGCGCGGATTACGGGGATGCTTACACAACTATCTTTTGCTACAAAGTCAGATGAAGGTACAAACTCAACTTTTCTGTAGCCCATCTGTTGTGATTCTTTGTTGTTCGCTACACCTACAGCACCGCAATACTCTTTTTTAACTAGGGTGTAGATCTGTTCATCCGTGAGATTCATATGCACCGTTACAAATAGTGAGCCAGGACGTTTAAAAAGATGTGGAAACATGTCGAAATTTTCTAAGTTTGCCGCACCAATCAGATCATTTGAAGCAATTGAGTTTTCTTTAAACGCAGTATCATTGCAGTAATGACGATTAGACCAACCAAAAGCGCGTGTATGTCCATTCACTTTGATGAAAGGTAAAGTATGAGGAATCCTCTTTTCTCTGGCTACACGCTCTGTACGCTGCCAAAGCACTCTGTTACGTTCAGGGTGAATCATTGCAATGGCTACAGTGGGAGAAAGGTGTGTAGAAATCTGAGCGCTGTTTTTAGCTTGATTCAATGCGCGCTCTTGTACTGGTCTGTTGCACTCGTAATCAGAGATTGTAATGAAGGTATCAACAGCAACACCAGGCAGAACAACCATGTTTTCATAAACGGTGTTGGCTTGGATCTGAGTTTGCAAGGCTTCGATGGGAGTGATTGCAGGTGTTACTACGTTTTGTTGAGTCATTTTAAGGAATGTCCGTAACAAGTATTAGGTAAGACAGTAGATTTTCTACCACCTTTCAAGTGCTCAAAAATTGAGCCTACATTGTTTACCTGTTACGGAAGGATGAAGCGTTAACTCAATCCAGAGGTTTCCCCGTTAGGGAAAGAAAAGAATTTACTCATTTCTTGGCTAAATACACTAAATCCTCGTTTTGCATTGGTCAACAAATTTTTGGAAAAATTTGGAAGTTAAATAGCAATAAAAAACAGTTAACAAACATTCAATATTTTATTATCTACTTAACAACACAATCAACTATCTCCACTTGCTCAAAAATATTGAGTCTAGCTTGACGTAATTTCAAATGGGATAAATCTTTATTATTACGTACAAGTTCTATAATAATAGATTTATCGGATTCACTCATACAGTAACCGAATACTATAGATTCAAATGCATCAAAGGGTATTTGTTTTAAGCTAATTTCATAATGTCTAAAGAGAGCAACTTGCTCTTCTGGTAACTCAACCCCAAACTGTTGTTCTAATAAAGCCCCTTTATTATCTTCACAAAGTTTCAAAGAACATACAATTCTAGTTTCATCTTCGGGTGCCCATTTTTCACTTTTAGAATAAAGTAGTCTTTCCGTAATATCATCACTATCAATATTATTTTCGGAAAGTAAATCTGTTACACCAGATGGTTTGCTCAAATCATATTTGCGAAAATTTTTTAACAGGTAACCATTCATTCTCATCATACCTTTATAGTATGTGAGTGAAGTTCTTTTATCCGCACTATAAGTAACTTCCTTGGGAGGAAACTTTTTAAAAAATGGATGGCTGTTTTTAAATGTTACTGCAAGCCCCTTGCCTTCAGTGGCATAATGAGTCCACATAAGTTCATTTGTATCCGACTTTGATAGCGATAAAACCCCTAATTGACAACTTATAGCTTCTAATAAAAAGGCATTAATTTTTTCAGCTGATTGATCCAATTGCTTCTTATCAAACTCCTCCATAGAGCTAAACCCATCTTGTTCTAAGAGATGAGGATAACTATCACCATACCTAGAGCCGGTTGGTTTTAGAAACATATCTTCTAAAAATTCTTTTGAAGGAACATAGGAATTGTTCAATTGCATTTTATTATGTGCTCTCTTTGCCCATGCATAATCTGCTGGTGAGAACTCATTGAAATATGCCTTTACCCTTGACTCGCTAGATTTATCGTTAAGAAACTTAGGTTGAGTCATTCTAAATAAACCATCAGATATAAAACTGGTTCTTAGTGAAAAAATCTTATTAACAGAATCAAACGCATAGCCAAAATATTTAACAAGCATTAACACACTCCTTTTTTATCATTCCGCTATGTGATGCAGAGTAATTTTCACGTGCATATTATGCACTTTCTTTTATATGCTTGCAATTTGCAATCAGAACCATCATCAAAGGTGGAGGGGCATAAGGGATCGATAGAAGGAAATGATAAATTTTATAGGGAATTACTTTTCTTTGTTTTCTATATCGAATGAACGTAGTGAGTGAGTTTCTTTTACTATCGGTTCTGTTGATGTTTCCTTTTCCTCATTTGCTGACAAATCTCTGATTTGTTAGCTATTAGAAAGGATTGGAAAGAAAATTATAAGTTTTCTTAAGACATATCATACATTGTTAAATCAAAGATTTAACCTGTAAGTAATATACTCAAAAGATATTTTCTCAAAGTAGGAAGAGTAGGCAACTTCTACGTTATATGTTTGCCGTATAATAGCTTTTTGTTAACCCAGGTATTTAGTCCTGGCCTTCGGTACACCTCTTGAACTTATCTTGAAAGGAGCCTGCACGTCTGTAATGTAGACGATTCATTATAATGAATAGCACTACTTTGTATGCTTGTGGTGCCGCGTTTTTGCAGTATTTGCAAACAGCTAAGATTAAATGTGGTAAATGGATGAGGGAAGAAGAGCAAATGCATAACGCTTAGAAGGGCTTTTTGTTGAGTCCATCCAGTGGGAAGCATCTAGCAATGTGATCCTACCCGCGAATAGTGGACACACGACTAAGTGAGTAAACTCTCAACCAGAGGTGACTCATGACAAAACCAGCATCAACCTGTAAGAAGCCCCGCAAACCTGCCAGTCAGCACCGATTTTAGGGTTGAGATTAATATAGACTTCATCTTCATAAAACACCGGATGTTCAGCGCTGCATCATCCAGCGCTTTGCGGATTGCGCCCATTTTTTCATCCTTATGCAAGTCGCGTTAGCGATACTCAGCGCTATACTTGACTGCCAGAAGGCAACCAGCGGCGGATTGTGTCGGGATGTAGTTTATCCTCGGTTATCTCGTTGATTTTTTATTGCCAGAAATTCGGTGCTCCAGCAAGAGCGCGTATAACCAAAATTACCGGGAGTACACCTGACAAACTGCACCAGCAGCGCACAAATTTGTTCAAAGAGCTTTGCGTTCAAAGCCCGGTCGCAGTGATATTGGCCTTCAATGCCATACAGGCGGCTTAGCGTTGTACTTCGGACTTGAATCCGCCATTTACCTAACGAAATACGTGATTTAATTTTCACTTAATTATAAGATAATTAAGTGACGTTAAACATGCATTGTTATTTAGGAGTTAAACATGTTAAATGCAGGTAAAATTGGAGCGGAGTGCATCAAGCTAGTTGCTAGCAAAGGCACAAATGGGATCATTTCTCGCTTAGCTCAAAAGCTCAGAAACCAATCGGACAACTTAATGGTTGGTTACAGCCGTATGCACAATCGTCATAATCGTTCATAATTAAGTTGCTGTAATTAAATACTTTATTTATGAGCATCTTAAGTGATGCTCATTTTATTTTGGTACTATGAAAATGATTAACACTTTCTTTGTTCGCATCTCATCTGATTGCAATTTAAATTGCGAATATTGTTATGTCTTCAATCATATCGACAAGACATCTCATTATCTACCAAATCTGATGTCTTTTGATACTATCAATCTTTTAATTGAACGGCTAAAAGAGTATCAAAGTAAATATAATCTTGATGAAATGTTGTTAGTATTTCATGGTGGTGAACCTTTATTAATGGGTCATAACCGATTCTCTGAAGTTCTTAAATTAATCAGTTCGGAATTATCAGATATTGTCAAGCTTGGTTTCTCCGTTCAGACTAACGGTTCTTTGTTAACTAAGCAATATGCGAAATTGTTTAAAGAATTTAATGTTGGTGTTTCAGTTAGTATCGATGGCCCTCAAAAATATCATGACATTTATCGAATCGATAAGAAAGGCATTGGTTCTTGGGAAAGGGTGATCAAAGGGATTAAAGAAATACAAAAGTATCCTGAGCTTTTTTCAGGAACTATTTCTGTTATTAATCCTCAAGTTCCACCAAGAAAGCTATTTGAATTTTTCCAAGAAAGTGAAATCCTAATAACAGACTTTTTATTACCAGATAGTAACCATGACCGTACTCCCAGACATAAAGATTCCGAGGTAGAAATATACATTAATTGGTTGATTGAAGCATTTGATATATGGTTTACCGAATATCAAAATATCACTGTACGAATTTTTGAACATGTATTGGAGTCCGTGTCAGGATTAGACATATCTTCAGATGTATTTGGTGGAGGAGAGCTATCATACCTAACCATCGAAACTGATGGTAGCTATCATACTTCAGATATACTTAAAACAACTTATGAGGGTGCTTCTAAGACGAACTTGCATTTATCTAACTCTTCAATTGAAGATGTAATGAATTCTAATTCATTTGTTCAGTATAACTTCCTTTTAAAAGAAATAAACTTACCTGAGCAATGTCGAGTTTGTGATGAAATTAAGCACTGCAAGGGTGGGTGTTTACCTCATAGGTATAGCTCAGCTAATAAATTTAATAATCCGTCAATTTATTGTAATGAGATGAAATTATTAATCCAGCATGCGCGAGTTAGACTAATCGAAGCATTGGAACAAAATCAATATAATTAAATGGTAAAATGATAAGAATACATAAAAAATATTTGCCTGATAATGAACAGAGCATCTACGATGAATTATATTCATATTTTTTAGACCATGATGTCAATATGATTGAATCCGATGACGATTACTGGTTAATATCACTTTCCAAAAAGCTTTTTGATCATTGTGATGATATTCAGATAGGATTAGATTGGCTGAATCTATCTGAATCTAAAAGTCTAGATTTCTATCTGCAAGGCGAGAATTACTTATTTTGTTTAGCAGAGTCATTTATTCCATATGGTTGGAGTTACTTATACTCAAAAGGAAGACTAGATAAGAATGATACTGTCTTACTGCATTTAGATAGTCATAAAGACTTGATGAATACGCACCTATCCGAGGTTGAAGTTGGGACGTGGAAAGATTTATTGACAAACAATCAGGTTAAATTTTCTGAGCCCCAAAGTGTTCTTGCATCTATACAAAGTGGAGCTATAGGTATTGGTAGTATGGTTACGCCACTTCTGCACGATAATCCGCACATCAATATAGCTCATTATAATCCTTCAGTTAGTGAAAATAAATTTCACTATGTGAGGCCTGAATTTTTGAATGACAATTTGTTTGGGAATCAAGAAATCCGATTATGTAGCTCAATTACTAACACTACGAATAGAAAAAAAACAAATTATATCGAATCAAACTCTCTTTACGATGTGGTTGAGTTCGCCAAAGATAAAGAAAATATATTACTACATATTGATATGGATTCATTAAACAATAGATACAATGGTGACTCTGATTGGGAAAATGAAGGGGTATACTATGATAATGACATTTTTTCTCAAATTTCAGATATTGACAAGTTAATTAATTTAATTATAACTTATGATTTAGCTAGAAAAGTTAAACATACATCTATCGGTATATCACCTTCATTTTATCCTGTCGAATTTTGGAAACCTGTTACACAATATTTATTAAAGTCATTGATTAAATGTGGAATCGATTTAAGTGAGCTTTATAATAGATTATACTCAGAAAAATCACATTGCGATTCTGTTTTAAATATTCCTGCAAATCTGGACCTAGAAATAACAAATTGCAATGCATTTAAAAAGCAACGATGGAATGTCTATTATAGTGGGGTTAAAGCAGGAAAAGTAACTATTGTCCACAATGGCGAAAGAGCAAGTATAAACGTTCAACTAAACAAAACCCATCAAGGATTAGGAATAGGTAAGTACATATTTTACATAGCCTGTGAGCGTTCTCACCATAACATTATTGAAGCTGTTATGAGAAAAAATAATATAGCTTCAATGCATTCAGCACTTAAAGCTGGTTTCTTTGAGCTTGAGGCAAAAGAGAACAGATCGCAGCGCCACATGATATGGTTAAGAAAATAATGGAACAATTTAATTTGCAAGCTTTTGCATCATCACCTTCAGATCTTCCTAAATCAGCCTATGTAGATCTTTTATTATTTGTTTCGGATATGAAACCAGCTATTAGGATCGGAGTGTTGGATGACATACGAGCATTTAAACTCTTTCAATGGGCAACAGGACTTGGTTACTTTTCAAAAATAGATGATAATGGGTTTGTTTTTGTAAGTAAAGTAAACAACGTGGAATACTTAATTAAAGTCGATCAAAGTTACCTAGATCATACTGAAGAGTTAGGTACATTATTAGGCTATCCAATTTGTTGCATAAAAAGCATCAGTAAGGTGGGGGAAAGCAATATTGATTCATATGAGGAAAACGTAGTCTATAACTGGGAGTTTGAAAATGATTTTCAACTGATTAACCCTAAATTGTATTATCAGGGTTGCTCTCTCATATCCCATATTCCTTGCACACCCACTTGTATAAGATCTTTATCTATAGCACGTAAAGCTTTGTCGATTGTAAAAAATAATCAATCGCACCATCGATTTTTAAGCTTTAAACAATGGCTATTACATTAAGGTAAATAACAAAATTATGCACGAATTAATTGACTTAAAAGTTGGCTCAACCTGTAATAACAAATGTGTTCATTGCTGTGCAGCAAATGATGCGAGAGATAAAAATCTTTCTTTGAAGAAAATTAAAAATAGAATCGATTTTTTTGTTGATTTGCATAAATCTATTGACCTTACTTTGACTGGTGGCGAGATTTCAATGCGTAGAGACTTTATTGAGATCATGCAACATGTTAAACATCATAGAAAGCTAGGTAATATCCGAGAAGTCCACCTTCAAACTAACGGTCGAAAGCTTTCCGATGCTGATAAATTGGAGTCAACAATCGGAGTTGTTGATTATTATTTAATCGCATTGCACGGTCCCAGCTCAGAAATTCATGACAAAATTACTGCTGTTCAAGGGAGTTTTGATGAAACGATCTCTGCATTTAAGCAGTTAGTTAATAAAGTCAACATAGAACAAATTGCTGTACAGACTGTAATCAGTAAACTCAATTACAAATACTTGGTTGATACGTACAAGTTTGCCCACGAAGAACTTGGTGTTACAGAGTTTAACTTAACTTTCCCACATCCAATGGGAGACGCGTTTGATAAAGCAATAACACCGACATACATTGATGTTGAGCATTATGTCAACGCTGCTATGCATTACTTTGCAAGTAAAGGAATTAAACCACTTCCAGAAGCGCTACCACTATGTGTTTTTGAGGAGGAGTACCGTAAATATATTTCAAGTGTAAATGATACCCGTTTCATTGGTGCTGTTGGTTATGATCAAGATGGCAACTTACTTGACTATTTAGAGTTGTCTAAAGAAGCTCATTCTAAATATGAAAAATGTAACTCTTGTTTAGTAAACGATAAATGTGAAGGTATTTGGAATGAATATATTGAACTATATCCTAATGAGGACTCAGTTCCAAAACCAATTATTTAAGCATGGAAAATGGAAATTCCTTTCGCATCAAAATGCTAGTTTAAACCTATTGTCAAAATAAGGTCAGATATGCTGACCTTATAGCTTAATATAATGACAGTTTTCATATGTATCTCATGATGCTTGTTAGAGCATATTATTTACTATCTTCAACTTCCAGTAAGTAGGACCTTCTTCGCCAGCATTAAGATTTGCTTCGAGGTTTTCCATAACTAGGTCTTTGATAAACTGTTCATGTAAGAACATCACTTTTGCTTTGAGTTCGTACACATCAATATGTTCTATTTCCTCTCGACCTGTTCCTCTGGATTTTTTATAATAATCAAACTCATCATAAAGTTCTTTGATATGCACGCATAACGCATACTCTAAAGCTTTTTTATCTTTTACAAACAGAACAGCATCATCATAGTTTGTATTTGAAATATCATAGATTCTATCACAATAAAGAGACAGAACTGTCACTACAGCAAACTGCATTGTTTCATATATTTCTTTTGATTCGATACTTTCCATATATAACCTCTTTTTTAAGTTTTTTTGCGGTCCCTTTCGAGACCAATATTTATTTTGAATATGCTTAATCACATTATATCTATTAATACAAATCCCAAGAATGTCTCACAAGACGTTCAGCAATTTCTTCAAGATCCACCTCATTGAGATTTCCAGTGTTTCCTTCTTGTTTTGTAAATACATCAAAGTTTTTATAGATGTGCGATATCACATCTCTTATAAACGGGCTCATGAAATCCGCATCATCAATAAGATAAGATATTCCTCCATCACATATTCCTTGAATATATTTCCAACTTGCATCGAATGATCTTTCTGCGAGATCATAAAACAGTTCTGTAGATTTATTTTCAATAACGGTTTCTTTAAACATATTTGTATCCTCATAGTTAAATGCTTATTTATTTTACTCTACCTTTTATTATATCCATTCATGGGCGAATAATAAGATGTTATTTAATGCTATTGATTAATGCTTTAATATGCATCCCTCTCATCGCATATAATACTTTATTCATATCAACATAGGCTAACCTATCATCCCTCCCTAATGCTTTCATTTGTGCATCAAACTTGCTTGAAAGAAAGTCTTTTACCTGTAAGATATACTTTTCCGTCTTATGTTGATCAAGTATTACATCCATCAATATTTTATATTCTTGCTGATCAAATGCATTCAGGCCAAATATATAAATATTTTTAGATATAGCAATAAAAGTATCTGTGGATGATTTTTCTATCTGTTTCATATTCATTTCCTCTTTTGGTTATTAAAATATTATTGGTGAGATTTAGTGCGTGATTCAGCGATAACTTTATCCATCCACTCTTCTATCTCACTTTCGATGAATGCGACGGATCGTAATCCGATTCTTACCTGTTTTGGAAAGCGGCCTGCATCTATAAGCCCATACATCCTTGCCCTACTTAACCCTACCCTTTTCAATACTTCGGGGAGGCGGATAAATCTTCTTGATGCTGCTTCATTTTTCATAGAGTTTTGTTCGTGGTCGTTTTTCATTGTCTTCTCCTGTGTTTGTTTCGACAGGAGCTATTCTAGGAAAATTGGCAATGACAAGATGCAGACGTTGGTAAACAACTTCTTTCGAGAAAATGGGATAGAATGGTTTTCGGGGAAAATGAAAATCTGTGAATGTCGCTGGTTTTACATAAAGGGGTCTACTTGGCAGCAGGCCCCGGAGATAAAGAAAAGGGTTAGGTTTCCTCTTCTTCTTTTTCGTTCATCTTCATGGCATCAGCGACTCTGACATCCATCATGTAGTCGTTTTTACTCAGATAGAGATTAAACAACCGATCAAACTCGCGGGTCAGCGTTTTTTCAGCAAATGGCTTATCGGTATCCTTAATTTGAGAACCGCCTCTAATCACTTCCGAGTCGTTCGGATAGAGAAGCCGCGACATTTGCTCATAGGATATTTTTGCGTCATGACGCTTTGACCACAGCATCAGATCCAGCATAGGAATTGTCCTGAAGGCGATAACTTTTTTGAGAGTGCTCAACCCAAAACGAAACGAACCTATTTCTGGTTCACTGATGCCATATTCCTTACGCCATTGAGGTAGCATTCTTTTGACATGCTCGACCACTTCATCATCGGTCAACAATTTGATATTCAACCACAGATACAGCGGATGGTCAGAATTCAGCATTTCAAGATCGGTTAACCGCTGTTTACCCTGTTCTCTTGATAACGGAGTTGAAGGGGCATCATGTGAAACATCTCTACGTTGAAGTAAATTGAGATCTCGTAGCTTTGCCTCATAGCGGCTAATGTCATTGATGGTCATATGCCGAACATGCAGCTTGGCATCAACCAGCGGATTCTTCTTTTTCAATGTTGGAGGAATGGTTTCGGTTGAACTCACTAACAGTGGGGTGCCAGCCAATATCAACGCTTCTTCTTCTAGATAGCGTTGATAGCGTGGACTCTGTTCATTTAAAAAATCATAGCGGAGTAATGCTGCTCGGCGACTAATTTCATAACTTAAGTCATTAAGCGTGATTTCCTGTAAAACATCATAGTTACTCAGCTTAAACCATTGCTTTGCTGCTTTGATAACCTCACCTGACTTCATGCTTGCTATCCTTTTCCATGCTGACCGATTTTTTATACCCGATTTATCTGCGTGTTATCTTATGCCACGCTATGGTGATAACACTATCTCATAGGCAAGGAATGGGGAACTTTGAACGCAGATTTTGGTGTTTTGTTGCAGAATATTTCAGAGAGATAGGGTGTGGTACTTATGCCTCACTTCCCTAAGATTGAGTATACCTAGGGACGTGGATAGGGAAAAATACACGTAACATAATGATAAATAATGTAATTACATTATCCAGATCAGGTGGTACGGGTATTTCTCAGCCTTCAACGAAGAAGGGCACCCCGAGTCATTTAAATCAAAATCAACTACTTGCGATTAACGTCCCGTTAATCCCTGCACAGGATAATGCCAGCAGGGTGTTCGACAAACAAGCTCTTAATCTAAGTGTATCCTGTGAAATGATGATCAACTTTCTCCAGCATCATCTTTATCCGGATTTGACTATTAATAAAAATACCGTCTCAAAATCTATTAACATAAATCTAAAAAATTAATTGATTAGAGTTTACGAATTCAACATTTATTATTTTTGACCAACTAGTCTGAATTATTTGCACGGATTTTTTAATTTCATAAAATACTGTTAATACATTGAAATAACTTGACCATTAAATGATCGCAATGTATTTAAAACATACTACCTCAATCGCCAAATCCGTCTTGTTAGATATAATGAAATTGGCAATGGTGTGCTTTATGTGTATAACTGACAGCAAATATCTACCGTCGATCTTTCCTTATAAAATCACATAAAATTAACATCCTATATGAATATAGAAAACAAAGTAGCTCATAACAAAAACAATATTGCAAAAATATTCAACCGGTTAATTACATGTGGTTTTCTTGTTCCTGGTTTGTTTGTTTCTATGGCTCAAGCCGAACTATCACAGACTGTCGATAACATCAAAAAAACGCATCAAATAAACATCGCCTATCGTGATGCACCACCTTTCTCTTATGCAACTTCAGATGGCAAAGTCGTCGGTTATGTTATCGATTTATGTAATGTTATCGTTAGCGATATCAGCAAACATCTGAACATACCTGACTTAAAAGTTAATTACATTGAGAATAAATACCTGCCTGAAAGAGATGAATTATTGCGTGAGAAAAAAGTAGATATGATCTGTTCAGTGAATGCTAACGTTAATGAATGGAAATCGATTGCAGACTATTCAAGCCCCTATACTTATTCATATACACGATTCGCTACGTTAAAGAACAAAAAGATATCATCTATTGATCAATTAGCGGGGCACACTGTTAGTGTAACATCGGGATCAGTTGATGCACTTGCACTTAACCAGACCAATCGTGAGATGGGCCTGAATTTATTCGTAATAAAAACTCCAACCATGGAAAAAGCTTTTGACCTGATGCGCAGTGGCAAAACATCGGCTGCCTTTATCAATGATATTTCATTAAAGGAAATCATTGAGGCTCAGGGCGATAAAGATTTATTTTCCATTAGTGATAAAGGGGTTGGGAAACCACAGTTTTTTGTCATATTACTACCGCACGATGACAAAGAATTTAAGTCACTGGTAAATCAGAGTCTTTGTAAAATTAGAAAATCACCTGATTTTGGTAAGATTCATGATATCTGGTTTAACCAACCAATTCCTTATTTAAAGTTAAACTTACAAACTCCTTATTCAAAAGAAATGGATAAAGCATTAACACAATTTGATGATTGTTCAAGAACGGGGCGATAAATAATTATTTGCCAGCGACATCAGGTGACTTGAGGAATGTATTAAAATCCTAACTTTGCTGCAAAGAAATGTCCATTTCTGGATGTATTTTCAATTCCCTTACTTATGCTTCACACTATTACTCAATGAAATTATATCGCCTCATTTTTAAACCTTAAAAAAACATATGAGCATCATAAAACAACATTCGCAGCATGTTAATAACATTTGTTTTTGGCTAATCATACATTTCGTTTGACTAGTCACTTAAATCCATATGAAAATTAATAGCAACTTATTGGTTTAGTGTTTGTTGAATGAATCACGGATAAGATTAAAAACATCATAGCTATCATTAGACTGTTTATAATCGAAAAGTAAACCATTGTGAGTAAGTACCATGGGGCTTAGAAGTTTTTTTGTAAAAATGGACACACCTGTGGTCATGGAAACTGAGTTAGCTAAAAGAAACTCAAGGATCAGAAAAAGTACAGCATTCAATCAATGGAAACATTCTCCATTGATGTATTTCGCACGCCCTGAAAACTTAAAAAAATACATCGTGCTCTGCCTTTCATTTATTCTATTGTATTCATTTGCGGACAAACTGAGTAACAGCATTGAGATTTCTGGTACAACTATCAGACTCTATGATCTCACGTTGCCAGTGATTTCCGCGCTACTCATTTTGTATAATAAAAAAGCCATCCCTGTCCTCTCTCTATTTGCGCTATATAGTTTTCACACACAACCTTTATCCCAGTTCCTGGATACAACATCTCAACTCGCAGCGGCTTTAGTCAGCACAAAAGTCTATTTTCTTGCTACCGGTAAACGTGGGGCGGTCAGTTTCGGACGCAGTAGTCTCAGCGCTCAGCGCATAATTTGGTTGATATGTTTTAACACCATTATTTTTACATTGGTTCAACAGTGGTTATTACTAAAGTTTCATTTTATATCCGATATTAATGTTTTAAACACTCCCACGCTGATTAATGTGCAATGGATGTTAACATCCTGTATTACAGGAACCCCTTTCTGCTATCTCATTTTACGGGCGTGCTACAAACCAGTCTGGTTTTTTAGTTATCTGAACCAGTTAAAAACATTAATTACATCAGGGCCGCGTGCAATCTACCAATTAATCTGGGTAATATTGGTGATTGGAATTATGTATTGCCTGATTTATTTGCACGGCGACACCTTAATATTTACAGATTACACTATAGTCTGGCTATTGCCAGTTATGCTCTGGGGTGCAATTTGCCTGGGCCATGCACTAATCTCTCCCCTGTGGGTAGTCATGCTCATTTTATTGAGCGACTATATTGATAATTACATATCAATAAATAATGAATTTACATTTAACCATTATGTCAGCCACCTGGCTCTTTCTTGTTCGATGATTTTTACCTTTTCACTAACAATTGTTATCGTTGGTGTATTGGCTACACGCATTCTAAAGTACATTAGAAGTCTCAAGCGACTTTCTTTATCAGAGCCACACACTGGGTTACCTAATCTCCTTGCATTAAAAAACGATATCATTCGTTACCCACACGCTGGGTTATGTATTATTCAATGCCCTGAATTAAATACGCTAACACAATCTCATGGAATAACGTTTCGCTTCGAATTCGTTAAAGCTGTTTTTTCTTATTTAAGCCCATTACTTCTGGATAATGAAAAAATGTTTTACAGCCCTGGATATGGGCTTATCTTGCGCCTTAACAAGGTAGATGACGATATTATCCGCCCTTACTATAAGGCAATGTCAACTTTTCGTTTTTCCTGGGCTGAAATGGAGGTGGGTCTCAATTTTGGCATGGCATACATGGTGTATGGAAAATGTATCAATAATCTATCTTATGTCGTGGGGCAGCTTAATGCCCGTGCTTATGTATCGCTAAAGCAAGGTAAACCAGAAGCGCTTAATATCTTGCACCCAAGCGATCAGACCGTCAGTTCGGGAGCGATACGCCATCTTCTGCAAAAATCGATAGACCGTAAATCATTTATGCTCGTTGCTCAGCCAATAGTTTCAACTAAAAACAGCAGCCAGTATTATGAAGTTCTTATTCGCATGAAGACGATCAACGACAAAATATTCTTCCCGGATACTTTTTTACCGGTGGCTGAGGAAGCAGGATTGCTTGCGCAAGTGGATTTGACTGTAATTGAACAAACATTTCAGTTTATGCAATCCCTGGATCAATCTAAATCTGATACTCGTTTTTCCATCAATTTGACACCTCAATCGCTTAGTAGAAAAGATTTTCTGGATAGACTGAATGTTCTTTTAAAGAACTACTTAATACGCCCTGAACGGATCATCTTTGAAATTATCGAGTCAGATATTATTGATAATATTAATGCATCCAGTGTCCTGCAGGAACTACGCAAACTTGGATGTCAAATTGCGATTGATGATTTTGGTACAGGAGCATCCAGTTACTCTCGCCTCAAGACATTAGATGTCGACATACTTAAAATAGATGGTTCATTCATACGTAATGTTGTGAACGATAAGTTTGACCGGCTAATAGTGATGTCATTTTGTGAAGCAGCTAAATTTAAAAGTCTGGAAGTTGTCGCAGAGTTTGTTGAAAGTGAAGAAATAAAACAAATGCTAATATCGATGGGAGTTGAGTGGTTACAGGGATATCATACCGGGAAACCTGTCCCAATTGAGTCTCTATGGTCGTAATTAATAAACACTCTAATTCATATATTGCTCTATTGTGTTGATAGTTAGATTGGGAAGTCACCTGGAATGATACTTACGCTGAAGAACTTTTTCTATAAATGCTATCCAATGATAATCTTATTTATAATCACTACACTGACAACTGTCATAGGTATTATTGAAAGAGTTAATGGACCATTTTCTTTAGTTTGGTTGACCAATGCTATAACCATTGGTGTGTTATTACGCTTTTACCAACATGTTAACTGGCGTCATTATTTAATTTGTTGCGCTGGGATGGTGTTGCCAGATTTATTAATCGGTACACGCCTCAACCAGGTTTTACTGATGACCATTGCCAATATCATCACAATTTCAATAGGTTATATCACTTTACATCGCTTCGCTACGCGTACCGACGAAGATGAATGGCTTGGTAGCTTACATAGCGTTCCGCAATGGTTATTACTCTGCCAACCCTCTCTTATTATAGGTTCGTTAGTAGGCTCAGGGGCATTATTTGCTCTGTATGGTAATGCATTTTTTCAAACAGCATTTTATTGGTACTTAAACGAGTCGCTTGATTTTATAGTGTTTTTACCAGTCATTTTGGCAGCTCCGAAAATACTCAAATCTTTCGAGAATGATTTTCTAAATGCGTTTCTACATATTATTCCGTCTATTCTATTATTGTTTTCCTTTATTTTTATAACAGACAAAATATATTTCCTGATGGCGTCAATACTGATTATTCCAACCATCATATGGCTAGCGCTTTCAGGCAATCTATTTCTAACAACCTTTGGTATCAGTATGAATGGTGCATTCTTTTTTATGTGGATCATTCACTCTACGCATGGTTATCTACATTTTTCTGAGAATATCTACATCTCTGCTGTCAGGACGATTGTTGCAGTACTGGCGCTTTGCGCACTTACGATTGCGGTTGCAATTTCTGAACGAGATAAACTCTTTTCTAAGTTATCTCAACTTGCTAATCACGATGACTTGACCGGTATTCTCAATCGCCGGGCATTTACTAAAGCAGCGGAGGCCATTACGTCGTCATTGAAGAAAGGAGATATCTGTTCAATGGTTTTAATTGATATTGATTTTTTCAAGAAAATAAATGACGTATGGGGGCATCAAAAGGGAGATAAGGTTCTCGTTGCCTTTTGCCAACGTTTAAAACAGTTTATCCCCGATAGTCAATTATTTGGACGCGTAGGCGGTGAAGAGTTTGCCCTGTTGCTTGCTAATACTCCGGAGATAAACCACCAGGAATTAACCAATACCATTGTTAATGAACTGTCCAGAAACCCTCTTATTATTGATAATGAGCCGTTCCCTCTAACAATTAGCGCAGGTATGGTCAGGTGGTCTGAAGGGCAGAAATATGAGACTTTGTTTAAATATGCAGATCAGGCTTTGTATCAAGCAAAAAATAATGGCCGCAATCAATGGTGCAAATATCAACATGTTGAGCATATTAATGAAGACTCAAACTTTACGCCGTCGCTTAACTGAAGGGGATGTGGCTGGCAGAAAACGAAGTAGATCGGTGAAAGCAAGCACGGCACGCCTTCCTTTCACACGATTCACACTTCCCTTACACGATCTGTTTTAACTCTATTTTTGATCGAATGGCACGGCTGGGACCTCTTCTGCTCCGGAGATGACATGGTCTGGATGTAATCTCTGTTCATCTTTCACAAAACGTGCACTAACCACGCCGTAGAACGTGAAGCCCAGGATGGTAGCAACCCCACCATACATGAGTGCCTGATCGCCTGAGTTAACCAGCGCAAAATAGCTATACGCCGCGCCAACCAACGCAATAGCGTTGTTAATCATTGCCTTACGCCGTGGGGTATGAGCTATTTCCTGTATGGTGACCAGAGCCGCCATCGAGAGGATATACGGGATGAGGTTAGTCACTACTGACAGATCGACAATCGCCGAGAACTGATCCGAAACGCCCGTATTACTGAAACTGGTTTGCGTTAGCCAACCCAGTCGCGTTCCGTCGTGGCTGACGGGTATGGACAGCCAGCTCAAAAGCGTTTGAACCAAAAGTAATACCATCATACCGACGATAGGTGTTCCCGCTTTGGTGCTTTTAGAAAAAATCTTCATAAAGTATCCAACGTCCGCCGAGCTTTTAAAAACCTGCGCGGTGGTGAACTGCCATCCCAATAGCGAACCAATACAGGCAAGAATCATTAAACCCGTAACGATATTCCCGATCTCCGGGGTAAACATCTTCGCAAATGCCAGGCCAAAAGGCGCATTCGAATTTGCCAAGTCCATATTAGGGATAATACCGGCAATAACGTTGGTGGAAACGATGTAGATAATTGCTGATCCTATCGTGCCAAAGAGCACGGCAATGGGAACATTTTTTTGCGGGTTTTCTACCGCATCGCAGTTTGCGCAGGCTGATTCGAGGCCTAAAAATGCCCAAAGCGTAATCGCTATCGATGAACCTGCGGCTTCGAGCATAGTTTTATGGTGTGGATTCCAGCCAGCCATATATATTTTCGGTTCGAACCAGAACCAACCTACGGTGGAAATAACTACTACCGGTGCGATAACACCCCATACGGTTATACTGCCTAATTTACCGGTAATACTTGCTCCGCCAAAGTTAGCAATAGTGGTAAACCAAAGTAGCCCAATCGTCATCAACCCTATCTGTAAAGGATTAGGGTTAATATTAAACAAGCCGATAATATAACCAACAGCTGTTATCGCGATGGCTACGTTGCCGATGACAATTGCAACACCATAGGTATAGTTAGCAATATAATTACCCGCTTTGCCAAAAGCATACTCCGCATAGCCCCCCATGCCACCGGGTTTATTACTTATGGTACTACAGCAGGCAAATGCCCATGCTAAAGCGACCGAGCCCGTGGCGGTAATAATCCAGGAAAGGATAGATATCCCGCCAACCTGCGCTAATTTTGCTGGCAATAGAATAATTCCTGAACCCAGCATATTTACGGCAGTTAACATCGTTAACTGCGTAACGCTCATTTTTTTCACACTCATATCATATTCCCTTATTAAGACAAGCCCTGTTGTTTTACGAGCTATGCTTTAGGCACTGAACGTAATAATGTCCATCGATACTTTCGACACCGTGTGTGTCATGTGAAAAACCTGGGAACGCCCTGTCCCATGCCTGCAATACTTGTAAATAACGAATATGCGGGCTGTCTTTCGCACCTGCGCATTCGCCAGGCATGATCATTGGGATGCCCGGTGGATAAGGAACAACCCCTGTGGCTAATACACGTCCCTGCAAATCATCCACTTTGACCCTATCAATTTCGTTATGAACCAGCTTGACGTAAGCATCCGCTGGCGTCATGTGCGGTTGTGGAATCGTTGAAAACGCCTGAGCCTGAATAGCAAGAGTTTGATTCGCCTTCATAAAGGCGAACATGGTGTCGGAGAGCGTTTTCAGCCCCATAGTTTCATAACATGGCGGGACGTCGCTTTTGTGTTCATACAGCACTTCGCTGACCGGCAAATTATTATCGTAAGCTTCTTTAAATCGCAGCAGCGCATTCACCAGCGTTCCGTATTTACCTCTCGTCACGCCAAGTGAGAATAAAAAGAGCACGGTAAAATCGGTGGTTTTCTCTACCTGAATGCCTCGCTGGCTTAAAAATGCCGTTAGAAGAGTAGCCGGAATACCAAAATCTTCGAGCGAACCATCGCTTGCAACACCGGGTGTAACAACGGAAACTTTGATAGGGTCGAGCATGCAATAGTTGTTTTCTATTTCTTTAAAGCCATGCCAGCTATCCCCAGAACTCAGCTTCCAGCAGGCTGGATCGGTAATTAGCAGTTCATCCGGTGCATCTTCGAAAGCAATTCTTTCATTGGTGGAAGGATCCGTCACATAATCCGCGTTCCAGGTTGAGAAGAACCAGTCATTCTCTTTATTCACCTGGCGCTTAATTTTACGGACTGCCTTTCTGAAACTTACCGCCTCGGTAATCGATTCCGTGGTCAATGCTTGCCCGCCAACACCACTCATCATCTCCGCCGAAACTTCATTGGAGACGATAATAGGATAAAGTGGCGAAGTTGAAGCATGCATCATATAAGATTCGTTAAAACGCTCATGTGGCACGGTATTACGTCCGTCGCGAATACCAATTAACGAGGCTTGCGAAAGTGCGGCTAACAGTTTGTGAGTTGAAGTCGTGGTAAATATTGTAGGTTTATCTTTTGGATAATCCTCAGGTTCCCCATACATACCAAAATGCTCGCGATATATTGGATTAAATCTTGCGTAACCATACCAGGCTTCGTCAAAGTGAATACGATCGACGCTGGCGTCCAGCAAATCGATAACGGTAGGCACGTGATAAATTAAGCCATCGTAAGTTGAATTAGTAATAATGGCATGTACGGCTTTCTGTGATTTATCTTTGGCAAGCGGATTAGCCTTAATCGCTGCACTGATTGATTCATGGTGTAAATTTCTGGCATACACAGGGCCAATAATGCCGAGATTATTACGCGATGGCAGTAAATATGTTGGTATAACTCCCGTCATGGTCAGCGCTTGTTCTGTTGATTTATGCGCATTACGGTCGCACAGCGCGTAATCATTACGTGCAACGGAAGACATCATAATCACACGGTTAGACATAGACGAACCATTCGTCACGGTATATGCGCGGTCAGCACCGAATACTTTGGCGCAAAACTTCTCGCTCTCGCCAATAGGCCCGGAGTGATCGAGTAACGAACCCAGTTCGCCAACTGAAATAGAAAGATCGGAGCGCAATAAGTTCTCGCCAAAATAGTCATGAAAAATACGACCAACGGGTGATTTGAGAAAAGCAGTACCGCCAGTATGACCGGGAGTATGCCAGGAATATTCAAATTTGTTGGCAAAATTTATCACTGCTTTGGTTAAAGGAGGGGTGATATTTTCGCGATAACGTAACATGGCTGCATAAATTCTTCCGGAAATAAAGAATGCTGTATCTTCTAGAAGCCAGATTAACTCATCTGTTTGACGCATGACATCGGCCGTCAAGTGGGATTCGCTACTCCTTTCAATCATCAAAAAAATGGGAATGTGAACATTTCGTGCTCTAGCAATATTAATTATTTGTCGAGCTTCCTGATTATATTCATCGTTATCCTGCATCTTCCAACTTAATACTATGCATTGAATAGTGGTGTCAGAATGCACAATTGAGCACGCATCTTCGGCATTAGCGGAGTAAGTAACGTTAATTCCTCTTTGCTTTAAATCGGTAACTATATCTCCAACAGCTCGGTTCATAGCAGAAAATTGCGGCTGTTCTGCATGTATCATCAAAACATTAAAACCAACCAATCTTTCACTGGTAATGTTCACTTGATTCTCCATTATTTTATTTATAATCAGTAGTTGCGTCATAAAAATTTAGTTAAGGTAGGGCATCTCGATGCTATTCCTCAGTAAACCACATAGTCAATACGGTTAAGTTCCTAAAAATAATTCATTTGAGCGGCGCTCTAAGGATTAAATCTAATAAAGGTGTTTATTTCAAATGTGCTCGAACAACTCTAAGAACCACACTTTATTTCATTGCATACAAATTATTATCTTTTTTAGTTGTGAGTAACTAAAAAATAATGGCCGCAATCAATGGCAGGATTACCTGCCTTGCGAAAACATGAACCCTAACCAAAATTTTTCACCGTCATTATTATAGACATTTACATCCAGGCGGTAGCCATCTTGATATAAATATAAACCTCCCGCCCCTTGGTTATTATTTTAAGAAACCCCTTATATTTACTTAAGTCAATTCTAATATCTAACCTGATTTTTTCATGTCAGGATTTATTGCAACGATATAATCGTAAGCTATATAAAATTAACTTACGATTATCAGCGGTATTGACAAAGAGTCTATTTCAGCACTGACAGGTGCTGTTGATGAAAAAATATGGAAATGATGATTGATGCACCACTGACTCACGCCCGAATCGCGATTCACAAACCTTTTCTTTGCGCTGCGGGTTACTGAAGATTTGTACATAGCCGCGCGCAAACGTAGATTTCGACGCATCAAAAATGGCGATCTGCCCCATTTTCATAGCCGGTTGGCCCCGATTGTCTTTGACCGCATTGAGTCTCTACAACAACAAATGTATACAAAGCAGTTGCCGGAACCACTCGATATCATCCTCGTGACCAGTGACTACTACTTGTCGCTGGCACTGACTGAGCACTTTTTTAAGTTCCAGCGAACTCATGTCTGCGCAAACCTCGAGGAGGCTGAAGTGATGCTTCAACAAACCCCACAACCGCGAGTGTTCATCGATCTGGATGGCGTAAGCGAGCCAGCAATTGATGTGCTAAATATGATCAGACAATGGCAACAAACCTGGCCACGACTGAATATGATGCAACTGACAGCCTGCCGTTGTATTGAAGTCGCCCGCCTGATTGATGCAGCATCAATCTTCCCTGTAGTGGAACGGCGCCTGAGAATTACCGATCTGCTTATTCTGCTGACTGAAAAGCGAGCCCGGCAAGATTGGTCCAATGCTCAGGATGGGTCACGCTCAGTCCCACTTTCAAAGCGGGAATGGAATATTCTGCTGGCCGTGGCAAAAGGAGAGTCGCTGAAAGCTATTGCCGCGTCATTAAACAAACCCTACCACTCTGTGGTTTACACCCTTGGGCGGGTTGCCGCTCGTATAGGAACAGGGAACAACAAGTCACTGATACATTTGCTTAATAAATTGTCCTGTGCGTCATCTGGGAAAGTATAGCTGCGCTAACTAACCGACTTCCGAGTGAAAGCCAGGAAACGACTTATTTTCAATGCTCGCGATTTGTTAAATAAGAACAGTTTATTAACAATTACAACTATTCCTGGAGAATCAGTTTCCCGCAAACTATGCCGCTTCCCGACGATTAACCACGTAATCACTCTGTGCTACGGATAACAAATAGGAAACATTCGAGACTTCTCACTATTCTTCATGTTCAAAACAATCTTTTTTCCCAAATATTTCACTTAACACAGACGCACCTGCCAAATAACAATTAATTAACCAATTTAATTAGAATTTGATCACAGCATTATTCCCCGAGCATAACAGTGTCCTTTTTCTTAAATAATATGGCTGTATAATCATCCTATTCATTTATCTAATTTGAATAGATTGATTTTCTTATTGAAATGATTTTTTGTTTCACTCGCAGCCATTAGAAAATAGTACTTATGAAGGAAGTTTTTAAGTTCAAGGGAGCATCTTGCATACATTATAAAATACGAAATAGTGAAACACCTTTTCACTTTCGCCGCCAGTGACTTTACGTCAATGCGATATGTTCCTCAAAAATTAGAGGCAAGAATATGAAACCTGCATCCGTAATTATTATGGACGAACACCCTATTGTCAGAATGTCGATAGAGGTACTGCTACAGAAAAATAAAAATATTGATGTGGTGATGAAAACCGACGACAGCCGGGAGGTGGTCAACTATATGCGCTCCCACTCTGTCGATTTAGTGATTCTCGACATTGAACTGCCGTCCATTGATGGCTTCACTTTATTAAAAAGAATCAAGAGCATACAAGCTAATACTCGTATACTGTTCTTATCTTCCAAGTCTGAGAGGTTTTATGCGGGCCGTGCTATTCAGGCCGGGGCAAATGGGTTTGTCAGTAAAAGGAAGGAGCAGGAAGATATCTATCATGCAGTGGAAATGTTACTTGCAGGGTATTCGTTTTTCCCCTCCGAAACACTGGAGTTAATCAGTAATCCGGGTTCGCGTAACGGAGTGACTGACGATACGCCATTATCAAACAGAGAGATAACCGTATTACGCTACCTTGCCAATGGTTTATCCAATAAGGAAATTGCCGAACAACTTCTGCTGAGTAACAAAACCATCAGCGCGCATAAATCTAATATATTTTCCAAGCTACATGTCTCATCGATTGTCGAGCTTATCGATTACGCCCGAGTAAAAGAACTATTATAACTGCGCATCACATTACTATTTTAAATTAAAAAAAACGGGTTATTACTTAACACCATTCATTTAAGCTAATGAATGAGGGGAAACGCCGGAATTTGGTTCCCGGAGGGACGCCAAACCCGGTGGTCGCCCCGGATATTTCACTCTTAAACTAACGGCGTTAGGTTCGAGCCCGGTTTTTATTTAATTTAATGATGCCAGATAGGCTTTCTAATAATAATTAATCATAAACGTGGCATCTGCGTCGGCTTGCCCGGCTTGGGGGTTATCGGCAAGCGCGATGTAATTTGCAAAAAAGGTTAATTCCGCATTTCCGTTGGCATCGACTGGCACATCCTGGCTTGCCTGCTCAAGGGGCAGACGGGTTTTATCTTTATCGCGCAACTCGACGGCCACATTTGTCGCCCCGCTTGTGTTATTAAGCCCCAGTAAACCGGGGTTACCCGTGGCTTGCTTCCCAGAAAAGGTAATTGATGCTGCACCCGGCGGGCAGCCGTTCAGCTTCAACGTGAAAGGCATGCTTTGCGTAGTGCTGCCTGCGGTGCGCAGTTGTTTGGTCGGCCAACGCCCAAGCTGCACTGTTTTATTGTCATCCCCAATTTCGACGTAACAACTGAAATCCACCACGTTGCCGCGAAGTTCTATATTGATGGCCCCGAGCGAAGTGTCAGCCTGAGCATGACTCGCCAGACTTGCCGCCAACCACAGCAGCATTGCAATTTTAGTCATAATCCACCCGCAAATAGCCCCGCGCACTAAACGGCCCTTCCGACGGTTTGTTCCCTGTCACGCTTACCGGCCAGGCCCGAATCCCCACTTGCGCCGCAGCTGCATCGTCGAGACGGAAATTGATTTTGCTGCCCAAATTGTTAGGAATAAATGGCGTTCCGCTGCTATCGGCGACGATAAACCCGAGATCGTTATTATTTGAAACCATCATATTACCGGACGCTTTCTCCGCCTCCACCCGCAGAGAAAGATAGGCCTGCGCCGCCACATTGGTGCATTTAATAGCGATGGTTTTAGTTTGCGGCGTCACACCTTGCGGTCGATTCCCGGCCCCGGCCTGGCTAAACAGCGCGGCACCAATGTCGCCAAAATCAAATTCAACGATTTGGCCGGCGTTGATTTCACAGCTTTGTGGCACTTCAATTTTGCCGCTGTAGCTAATGGTATAAACCGGAGTGGTGAGTGGGTCGGTGTTTCGCGTCGTGACATATACCGTAAACATGGTCTGCCGTGGAATCGGCACCATATTGATAAAACGCCTTGTCACTTTGAGTTTAAAAACCAGCTTCGAATCCTGAACCGGAAACGGCTGCTGTTTGGACACATTGCCGTGGGTTCCCATCTGAATATAGTTGCGCGGCGGGTAAAATTGCCCGGCGTAGCTGTCCGTGATACTCATCGCCCCTTCGAGATAATCATTGAGCTTGATGTACTGGTAACCGCCGATCACTTCTTGCACCGGCAAGGTACTCACGTAACTGCGCATCGTGGTGTTGCCGGTGGTTCCTTGCGGACAAGTGGCATTGACACCGATCCAACCCGACTTTTCCGCGAGGGTGATGATTTGCCCGACGTTATTGTTTGCGCTGGTGAAGACGTCGGACAGATCGTAAAAAATATCCGCTGGCACGCCATTGGAGTTTTGGCAGACAGTGGCAAACGCCGGAAGTGCATATACCCACAGCGCCGCCCCTGCTAAAGATGTCATCAATTTCATAAACAGATCCCTGAATCCTATGAACAGGTCGCATTCGCCACGACAATCGCCTGATTCAGGCTTTCAGGCGGTAATGTAAATGGTGCGAAACACTGTGACCCTTTGCCCTCGCCCCACTGAATCAGTAGTTTTCCCTGGAGTGGCAAGCCGCTGAGGTAAATTTGCCCGTCATCGCCGACCATACTGGTGATGCCCGTGATTTCTTCGCGCACCACCGAGCCGAACGGTACTGCTCGCCCACTACGGGTTACGGTGATGATTGCCCGCACGCCCACGCGCGCCTTAAATTCCGCACGCACCAATGCGCCATCCGTAGGCACCACGCTGCTGACGTTGTTTTCAATGTCGGTGTGGTTATCCATGGTGTTGGTATCGAGAGCGATACGGTTGTGGCGATATACCGTGGCGTAAGGCATCACCGCATATCCGCGCCAGTCGGTTTTCACCCCGGGCTGGTTTTCGACACCAACCCCGCTGGCTCCCTGTGCTTTTATTAATACGTTGGTGTCACCAAGCGGCTGGCTAAACGTGATGCCATCGGCGTGACCCACCACGCCGCCAGAAGCCTGCCAGTTGTAGTCGTGTTGGTCGCGGTCGTAGTTGTAGCCCAGCCCCAATGTGCCGTAGGTAGCCTGCCAGTTAGCCGAGGCACTTCCGCTGTAACCGTTAGTGTCGCTGTGGCCTTGAGTGACGCTGTAATTGAGGTTTCGATCTTCAAGTAATGTTCCGCCGATACCTGTTTGCACAGTGGCATCGCCATCTGCGTTGTTACTGGCAGCAAAAGTGGCGTAAGCGCGATCGATGGTGCTGGTGCGCGAATAGCCATGTCCCAGCAAGGTGCTAAATGGCACCGAAAGGTTAAAGGCCATAATGCGATCGCTATCGGCGATCCCGACGGATTTGCTCCACGACATCGAAAGTGAGTAGCTGATCCCGCGCCAGCCGCTGGCATACCCGGCCTGATACCAGGTGTTATTCTGGCTGGTTTCCCAGTAAGTTTGCTGGCTGCCTGAAACATAGAGCGACCCGTAATCACCGAGCGATTGAGAAACGTTGATTTGAAATCGCCCGCGCTTGCTGTAACGCAAGTTGTGGTAGCTCTGCACAACCGGCTCATCTTTGCGTCCACCATCCGCTTCGTCGGCATATTCGTAGCCTTCGATATTTTTGTATGCCACCTCATCAAGCGTATAAAAACCACGCGTGGAATAGCGATATCCCAACAACTGGAAGTTAGTGCCGTAACCGCTGAGGGATTTGGCGTACAGGAATCGTAGCGACTGGCCCTGATGTTTGCTGTCATCTGCAAGTCGGCTGCTGGCGTGGGTAATATCCATTGAAAGTGCCCCCCACTCCCCGAGATTTTTCCCGCCCCCCAGCGCCACTGAGGTGTAGTCTTCGGCAAGCTGAGTGCCGCCATAGGCGGTAAAACCGTAGGGTAAACCCGCAATCAGGGTGGCCTGGGTGAAGAATGGCGTATCCTGTTGGTCGCTTCCGCTACGGAAATCCCCGGCCACCAGGTCGAATTTCAGCCGCCCTTCCCGTTGCAATAACGGGACGGTGGAATAAGGCACGGTGTATTTTTGCTGGGTACCGTCTTTTTCTTCGAGAGTGACCTCCAGATCGCCGCTGGAAGAGGTGGGATTGAGGTCACTGATAGTAAATGCACCCGGTGAAACGTAGCTTTGGTAGATCACAAAACTGTTCTGGCGAATGGTGATTTTAGCGTGGGTTCGCGCGATACCACGTACCGTTGGCGCGTAACCTTGCAGGCTGTCGGGGTACATACTGTCAGCCGAGTAGAGCCGCGCCCCGCGAAATCCCAGACTGTCGAACACATCGCTACCCGTGTTGCTATCGCCTAATACCAGCTCGCTTTTGAGTGGAATAATCGTCCGTTGCACATAGGTGCTGATGTTGTTCCAACTGTTAGCGTGGTAGCCATCACCGCGAGTGTAGTTCCAGGCACCGCTGTTACGCAGCCGCCAGGCTCCGTAGTTCACACCACTTTGCAGGCTTAAATAATAGTTATCGTCGTCGCTGCCATGGTTGCCGGTAAAACTGTAGTTGAGCAGCGCTGCCGGAATCCCTTCGTCCCACTCCTGCGGCGGTATATAGCCCCGGGCACTGTTAAGCAGCGATGCCTGCGGCAAACTGATATTCAGGCGTAGTTTGGCAAAATCGAAATTTGTCTCAGAGTCAGGGATCAGCACCGCGAGCGGCACACATTCTCCGGACTTAAACTTCGCAAGCGCTGGATAAGCGAGCATGTTCAGGCCCAGGCGCTTCAACCAGTCAGTGTCGAGACATGGTACCAGGCCGCTCGATTCTGCTTTTCCGCCACTGGCGTCGCTGGCAATAAAACGGAGATCCTGGGTCGAGATAAATTCATCGTTACGCCAGATGTCCACGCGATAGACATCCGGTGCCTGATGGCTACCTTTTTCAAAACGCGATAAATCTGCCACGGCGGCATCTTCTGCCGACAAAAACCCAGGGTTAAAGTAGCTTTCCCCGGAGCTGATTACCGGCCACAGTGCGGTTACTATCATCGCTGCAAGCGGGGTGACTGACTTGTTGATCATCTGCCAGATATCCTTGTTACGCAGATTACCTGCATCACAGCATTACGCCCGCTTGCACAGGCGTCACCGCGCCGTAGTCGTTCACCGTCTGGAAGGAGATAGCACCTTTCAGCACAGGCGAAACCGCCACTTGCGACACGCTCTTTGGCGCGACCATGGTATTGGCGAGTTTTTCGTTGCCGACTTTCAGATTGACGGTGCTGACGTAATACGGTGAAGGATTGTGAACGCTCAGTTGCCCGCCGCTGCGGCTAAAGCGCAGTTGTTTTAGCGCCTCTTCTGGCTGCATTTTCAAGTTTTGAGGACGCACAAACAGCTTGATGCGCGACAAAATCGCCAGTTGCAGTACGTTGCTGCCGTCGAGATTATTTTTATCGACCGAGGGAATCGCTTTCACGTTCATCCAGAAAATAGTTTCGCGGTCTGTTGGCAACGGTGGCCCGGCGTAAATAATACGCAGTGTGTTTTCGCTCGATGGCTCACTAACAAAAAGCGGAGGCGTGACAATAAAGCTTTTATCTCTGGCACCTGCACTATTTTCAATCCACGAGTTCACCAGAAAGCGTTCTTTGCTATCGCTATTATTAATTGAGAGCGAAGTTTGTTTTGCCTCGGCAGGATAAATAACCCGTGTCGCACCCAGCGCAACGCCCCCGGCAGCTTGTGCATTGAAGCACAGCATTAACAGGCACAACATTATGGCCGAGCCTTGTTTAAATAAAGTCGTCATCACACGGCACCATCATTATTACTATTATTAAAATACTTAACTCAGGAATAATGAATTTCTGTTCATCAATGAAAGAAGCCTCATTTCTGAGGCTTGCGTTATCCCTGCAAAACTTGCTTATTCGTATTTCATTACAAATGTCGCATCAGCGTTGGCCTGGCCTGCTGTTGCGATGGCTGCGGTAGATTTATAGCGCGCGGTGAACGGCAAGGTGTTCGTCCCGTCAATCAGTGTCTGCGCGGTGGAGAAGACAGAACCATCCGGGGTCAACACTTTCGATTTGCTGTCGAGGATTTCGATACCGACGCCGCCTGCTGTGGTGCTGTTGTCACCCGAGTTAATCGCCAGAAGCGTAGGGTTGGTGCCGTCAGTCTGGCCTGAGAATGAGACAGAAGCCAGGGTGGAGACTGTGGTATCGCAATCGTTAAGCACGATGGTGAATGGGATCTGCGCGGAGGTGTCACCCACTTTAGTAAACGCCGCCGTACGGTATTGGCCCAGTTTCACCGTTTGATCGGAAGACTGCGTGCTTACCGCACAGGCCGCATTCACCAGTTCACCTTTAAAGTGAACCGTACCGCCATTTACAGTCACTACATCGGCCTGTGCTGCACCGCTCACTAATGCAATACCTGCAACCAAAGAGGACGCAATTTTGCTGAATTTCATCGAGATTCCTTTAATTATTAAATTACCCTGTGTGAATAATGCATCCTTCATTATTCCAGTGAATAACCGGGGTCATATATAGCCAACCCCCTCACCTCAATCCTTAAGGAGACATTTATTTATCGTTAGCAATGAAGTCTAAATTAATATTTAAAACACCATCTCTTCGACGATGAGCAATTTAAGTTAAATGAATATTTAATAACATGTAACAAACCTTTATCTTGCCTCAGCAATGTCCTATTAAGCTCTAAGATATCGACCTACGACTTCCGGATGGATGAGTGATGCTGACGAAGAAGCACCATGAAGGGTGACGTCTGGTGAATTAAGCAGATAAAACCTGGTACACTCAGCGCCAATTCAAGATATTCTTAGCAAATTGTTTTTACGCCGCTAATTTATTGATTCACTGGATCTGTCCTGATGATACCAAAAATGTTAAAAATGCCTTTGCTGCTGTTGGCATTGTTGTCTTGTTTAATGGTGATGCCTTTCCCGTCTCATGCGGATGACCCTACCGAGCAAACAGCCAGTGAAGAGCCGGTTAAGATCAATGCCAGCACGGTCATTCCCGCGTTGCAAAAGCGCCTGGATTCACTTAAGCAGCGAGTATCCGCGGCAAAAACCGATAAACAATTCACCAGCCTAAATGACGATTCGCAAAAATTGGTGAGTGAAGCCGATAAGCTCGCCGTTGCACTGGCACCACAATTAACTCAGGTTCAGGCGCAATTGGATGTTCTTGGACCGGCACCGGCACCAGGGGCACTGGCCGAAACGCCGCAAGTTGTTAGCCAACGCAAACAACTGAACAACAGTAAAACCTTGCTCACCACACAAATCGAGCAAACCAAAGCCATTGCAGTTGCCGCGCAAAACCTCTCTTCGCAAATTTCTGGATTGCGCCGCGATGCGCTGAAAACACAAATTGCCCTGAATACCGGCAGTATTCTTGGCGAAAAATTCTGGTCACCCGTATTCGAACCCAACGACAAAGACGCTGCACGCTTCGGTGAATTTGGCACTCAGATTAGTGATGCCTGGGCCGAGGCCTGGAGCGATGAATGGCGAATAGGTTCGGGTATCTATCTGTTACTCGCGCTGGGGATTGGGGTATTTGGTCGGTTCGGGCTGGATAAACCAATGAACTGGATTCTGCCTCGCTGGCTGCCGCAAGGCCGCTTTCGCCGCAGTTTCCTCGCCTGTTTCACAACTTTAAGTACTACGCTGACGCTGGGTATCAGCATGCAGTTGCTGTGCTATACCTTCACGCGCCTGCCTGATACCTCGCCATGGGTTAATGAGTTTGCCGGACAATTGGTCGAGCTGACCTATTTTTCCGCGGTGATTGCCGGTCTTGGCATCGCATTGCTCTCCAATAGTCACCCCTCCTGGCGTCTGCCGGGTATTGCCGACCCGCTGGCAAAAACGCTGGCGTCATTCCCGATTTTACTGGCAGCCTTCATATTTATCTTCGGTATCATCGAGCAGTTGAACTCGCTGGTTGGAGCGAGTATTGATGCCACGTTATTTGGTAATGGTCTGGCCGCTTTGCTGGTTGCACTCAACTGCCTGATTGCACCTGTTCGCGTCAACCGGATACGCAGGAAAATGCGTGCCGAAGGTGAGCAAACAGAAGCGCGTTCAACCGTTGCGGGCCTTATTCACCTCGTCATCAGCCTCACCGCTTTTGTTATCCTGCTGGCGCTGTTGATTGGTTACATTCCACTGGCCCGTTTCGTCACCTTTGAATTGTTGTGGATTGGCCTGGTGGTTTGCAGCCTGTATCTGCTGATTCACTTCGTGGTGGACTTGTGTGAAGCGGTATTCTCTCCGTCAACCCACAGCGGGAAAATCCTTAAAAGCACGCTGAGTCTCAACGACCGCCATCTGTCGCTTGCCGCGACTCTGTTTTCAGCGGTTGGGAAGACATCACTGCTGGTAATGGCCGCAGTCGCTTTGCTTAACGGTACCTTCGGCACTACAACGCCAATGGAGTTACTGACTAAAATCGCTGATATGTGGGGTGGTAAAGGCCTCGAAGGGATGAACATCATCCCGGCACATGCACTTAATGCGGTGTTGTGTCTGGTGGTGGGCTGGTACGTTCTGCGCTCAACTCGTCGCTGGCTGGATAACGATTTCCTGCCAAAAACCAATATGGACCGCGGCCTGCGTGCTTCGCTGGTAACACTGTTCACTAACGTCGGTTACGTGCTGATTATCATGCTCACGTTGTCGATGCTCGGTATCGAATGGAACAAACTGGCATGGATAGTCAGCGCCCTGTCGGTTGGTATCGGTTTTGGCTTGCAGGAAATTGTGAAGAACTTTATTTCCGGCTTAATTCTGTTGACCGAGCGTCCGGTAAAAGTGGGCGATCTGGTGAGTATCAGCGGGGTTGAAGGAGATATCCGGCGTATCAACGTACGTGCCACAGAGATTCAATTAGGCGATAAATCAACGGTCATTGTGCCGAATTCCCAGCTTATTTCGCAGAACGTACGAAACGCCACTATGGGCAATGCGCAGGGTGTCGCAACGATTAGCCTGACTTTCCCGCTGGATATCGACCCTGAGCAAGTCCGTAATTTACTGCTTGAGGCATATAATCTGCATGAATCAATTCTGGAAACACCTCAGCCCTCAGTCAGCTTTAAAGAACTGGGGCCAACCGGGATTGTGCTGAGCGTTACCGGTTATGTGAACAGCCCGCGAATGGTCAGCTCAACGCGAAGTGACCTGCTTTATGAGATCCTCAAAATGCTGCGCGCGGCAGGAATTAGCCTTAGCCAGACACAAACGATGATCCTTGAGCAGCCAACAAGCAAAGTTGTAACCGAAGAGTAAATACCTGGCCGCAATGTGCTAAACCAGATTGCGGCCATCATTTATCACTATTAAGAATATTCACCATAAAACCCATTCACCAATTTGATATAAATCAGTATCGGTCATCTCGCCCGGCAGCATTATCTCGCTCCGGAAATATTTCCCTTCTCATATTCACGCTTGTGAATAGATTGAGAACAAATTCTGATAAGAGAGTTAATGATGAGCAAACTGAAAACGTTAGTGATGGTTCTGGGTTTTGTCGCTTTTTCTGCTAGTGCTGCGCTGCCGCTGTTCAACGGTAAAGGCCACCCGGGTGATGTACATATCGACCAGGGCGGCCCGGTTTACCTGAACGGCAAAGAGATGAAGCTGAAGAAGGTGAACGATAACTACTACGAAGCGACAGGCCAGGGCGTTGTGTTGTCTATCTCCATAAATCCGGACGGAACTGCAGGTGTCAGTTGGACCGGTAAACATCGCGCAAACGGAATGATTGTCTCTGCAGAGCAAGCCGCCATTGACGCTAAAGGCGTATCCGGTCGTCCACTGGATTGCAGCCGTAGTGACCTGACCAAAGCAGAAGCGAAAGCCTGCCAATAAAAAAACCGGTCATGGAAGACCGGCTTTTAGCACTGTTCAAATCAATTGCTATTAAGACAACAACTCAATTGGCTCGGAATTCCCGCGAGCACGCCACAACACCACCCAGCGTTGAATCGACGCCACCATAATCACCAGCCCCAATGCCACCATCACAATTGAAATCGTCCCATTGAAAATGTTGAAGCCTTTGGCTGCACTATTGAAGTAGACGTTTTTCACCATCCAGTAAGCCGCATAGTTTACTGTCACATACAGATAAGACAGTGGCACCAGACAGGTCAGCACGTACCAGCGTTTTTCCGACATACGCAGAATAATGGTTGCGCCAATCATCAGTCCGATTGAAGCCATTAGCTGGTTAGAAACACCAAACAATGCCCACACTGAGTTGATATCGCCAGAGTTCAGCAAATAGCCCCACAACAGGCAAGCGACGATGCTGCAACCAATTGCACCCGGCATCCAGTTAGTGCGTTTGAGTGGTGGCCAAATATCGCCGAGGAAATCTTGCAGCAAGTAACGTGCAACGCGAGTACCGGAGTCTACGGCTGTCAGAATAAACACCGCTTCAAACATCACGACAAACTGGAAGAAGTAGGATGCCAGATGGCTGAACCACGGAATACGCGTAAAGATATCAGCCATACCGACGGCAAGTGTTACAGCCCCACCAGTACGTCCATAAAGGTCAAGACCGATAGATTCGCTAAGCTGCGGCAAATTCACCACATCCATACCAAGGCCAGCAAACACTTCGCGCGAGGAGTTAATGGCAAAGTAGTCAGCAGGATGCAACGAGGTGGCAGCGATAAGCGCCATCACACCGACTACACATTCCGCAAGCATCGCACCGAAAGCAACGGGCAGAATATCGTTCCATTTGTCGATTTGCTTAGGCGTGGTACCGGAACCGATAAATGCATGGAAACCGGAAATCGCGCCGCAGGCGATGGTGATAGAAATAAACGGCCATACCGGTCCTGCCAGCACAGGGCCATTACCGTGGATAAACTGCGTCACCGCCGGGAACTGAATTTCCGGGTTGATGAACACCACACCAACGACCAGCGCACCGAAAACACCGATTTTCATAAAACTTGAGAGATAACCACGTGGTGTCAGCAGCATCCAGACAGGCAGCGCTGTGGCGAAGAACGCGTAGAACGGCAGCACCAGGCTCACTGTTGAGGCACGAAGGCTCAGCCACTCGCCAAATGAAGATTCCTGAATATATGGGCCAATGATCACACAGGCGAAGATAACAATAATCCCAACCCAGGTTGCACCGCGCATACTGCCGGTATAACGCTCCCAGAGGCCAACGCAAATCGCTACAGGGATAGTCATAAACACCGCGAACGTGCCCCATGGGTTACGTTCGAGTGCATGCACCACCACCATCGACAAACCCGCCATGGTAATGGTGATGATGAATAGCATAGCAAGCCCGGTACACCAGCCAGCCACCGGGCCGAGCTCCGCTTTTGCCACTTCTGAGAGTGACTTCCCGCGGTGTTTCATCGAGGCGAAAAGCACTACGGTGTCGTGCACCGCACCACCCACCACACAACCGATAAGCAGCCATAAGAAGCTCGGTAGATAACCGTATTGTGCCGCCAGAACAGGGCCGACTAACGGCCCTGCTGCCGCAATTGCGGCAAAGTGGCTGCCGAAGTTAACCCATTTTTTTGTCGGGACGTAGTCTTTGCCGTCCTCAAGAACATGTGACGGTGTGATTTCTGAGTCATCAGCATTCAGAACTTTACGGACGAAAAACACCCCATAAAGACGATAGCAGATGGTCAGAACACACAAAGTCGCGATAACAAAAGTTAGTGCGTGTTGCATAACCCACTCCATTGCCAAAGGTAAAAAGTTCAGCGCTATGCTGGCATGGGTTGGTTATGCAATAGGCGGGTGTTTTGGTGAGCGGTTGAATGGGGAGTTAAGCGGTTGCAAATGGGGGGGGAGCGGTTTTGGATTTCCTCTTGTCAGAGTGAGTCCTATGCCAGGACGGTGGTTTTCCGTTCACCTAAAAGTACTTCGATCCTTCATAAATCTGCGAACGGTGAACGTGCCAGGTGGCTCACGCCAGCCCCCTGGCAACCCCGGCGTCCGGCAAATCAATCGCCGCAAGCGGTAAACCTCCATTTTGCCTCCGTGTCCGGGTCGGTTGCGATTCGTTCCAGACGATCGCGCCCTCCAGCCGTTCCCGACGGCTGGACCCGGCCACCTGGACTCAAAATGGAGGCGATTGAAGCCGGAACCAAAGGTCAACTTCAAAACCAAAACCAAAACCAAAACCAAAACCAAAACCAAAACCAAAACCAAAACCAACAGACCACACCGCGCTGGTTTTGACCTTGTTCCCGGCTCCAATCGCGCCGTTTTTTACCCTTCAGTCGGGGTCACGTGGTCGGGAACCACGTGAGAGAGCGATCGTCGGACAAAAATGTCAGGAACATTTTTGAACAACGCTTGCGTTGGCCACGAAGTGGTTCGGCACAGGGATGTGCCGAATAAACGAATCGCGAACGACCCCGAATGTTGGGTGAAAAACGGTGTTTACCGCGCAGCGGCGATTGATTTGCCGGGCGACGGGGTCGTAAGGGGGATGTCGTAATCCCCCTTACCCGTTCACCGTTCATCGATATTTATGGGATCTAATAACTTCCAGGTGAACGGAACACCACCGTGCCCAACATAATCCCCCAGTTTACTTCTGCGCTGGTCTCAGCGCCTTAACCTGATCCACCGTCACATCCCCCGGCAAACCACCCCATGTCACACGCAGATAATTCACCAATTCGGCAATTTGCTCGTCGTTCAGACGATCACCAAACCCTGGCATACTTTGCATACTCTCCCCGTTAGGGAAATTCTGCGCAGGCAGGCCGTCCATCACCGAAACGATCAGGTTCTTCGCATCGGGCTGGCGCAGCGTCGCGTTGTTCAGCATCGAAACCGCAACGTGCGGTTTGCCCTCGCCTTCACGGGCGTGGCAGCCTGCACACTGATCCAGATACGTCATGCGCCCTGCTTCGTTGCCCTGGCCGAGTTTCGCCGGGATCGCCGCCGGAGGCGCTTCGCCCATCAGGTACGTCGCCATCGCTTTTTGATCTTCAGGCGTCAAATGCTGCGTGCTCAGATCCACCACCATGTGCATTTCGCTAAACGCACTGCCCTGTGGCGCAATGCCAGTGGTGAGGAATTGCTTCACGTCGCCCGGCGTCCAGCCGCGTTGCGCTAACGCTTTCGGCGTAATATCCGGTGCCATAAAGCGCCCTAACTCGCCGCCCTGCATCGCTTTGTCGAGCTTCATCTGGCCGAGTAATCCGCGTTCGGTGTGGCATTCGCCACAGTGCCCAAGCACGTCAGCCAGATAACGCCCACGCTGCCAGTCGGCTGAGTTGCCGGTGGAAATAGCAGGCAATGGATCTTTGTCATGGAACATAATATTCCAGCCAATCAGCGCGATACGCTGGTTGAACGGGAAGGTCATTTCGTTATCCGGCGTCTTCACGTCTACCGCCGGGCGGGTCATCAGATACGCGTAAATATCGTCAGAATCCTGGCGCGAAATATTTTTGTACGAGGTGTATGGCATCGCAGGGAACAGATGGCGTCCGGTTGGGCCAACGCCCTCGGTCAACGCTTTATAGAAATCATCTTTCGTCCAGCGACCAATTCCGTAATCAGCCGACGGGGTCAGGTTGCTGCCGTAGATCGTGCCGTATGGGGATTCCAGCGGGTAGCCGCCCGCCAGCGGTGCGCCGCCGGATGCCGTGTGGCAAGCCGCGCAGTCAGCCGCTTTGGCAAGATAACTGCCGCGCTCGATTTGCTCTTTGCTGGCGGTGACTTTTTGCACCGGGCCGTCATAGGTGCGGTATTCCCGCCAGTACAGAATCGCCACGATAATGGCGATAATCACCAATACGATTAGCGTGAGACGCTTTTTCATTTCACCGCCTCCTTCACCAGCCCCGGCGTTTTCAGCACCACGTCGCGCACGGCTTCGTAGTAACGCACGTAGCCGGTGCAGCGGCAGATGTGGTTTTCCAGCGCCTGGGAAATTGCGCCTTCCAGTTCGTCGCGCTCGATCGGCTCGCGCTTGAGTTTCTCAACAAAAATCGTCGCGGCATTCACAAAGCCCGGCGTGCAGTAGCCGCACTGGAAGCTGTAGTGATCGAGGAATGACTGCTGGATTGGCGAAAGCTCGACGACTTCGCCCTGCTCGTCAACTTTAGCGTGGCCTTCCACGGTGCGGACTTTTTTGCCGTTAAAGAAATGCGCGCCGGTAATGCAGGTGCGCACTTCTTCGCTGGTGCCGCTTGGATTATCGACAATCGCCACACAGGCGTGGCAAATGCCCTGCCCACAGCCGAGGCGCGAACCGGTCAGATAAACGTATTCGTGGAGGAAATCGATCATCATCAACCCTTCCGGCACGTCAATCGGGCCGTACGGTTTATTGTTGATGGTCAGGGTCATTGGTTTGGTTTTGATGCTCATGGTAATACCTCACGAATATTTTCAGCACGGACAGGCAAATCACGGAAACGGTGACCGGTGGCGTCGGCAAGGGCGTTAACAATCGCGGCAACCACCGGGATCATCACGACTTCTGCCATGCCTTTAGGCGGGTCTGTTTCCGAAAGCGCAGGCAGGATATCGCCGGTCTGTTTCCAGACGGCAACATCGCTGGCGCGCGGCATGTGATAACGGTTGAAGTTCCATGTGCCGTTACCCGGCCCGTCTTCGTAGAGAGGTAAATATTCGTGGAGCGCGTGGCCGATACCCATCGCCAGGCCGCCCTGCAACTGCCCGGAAACCAGTTCCGGCACGATCAAGTTGCCGCATTCCATAATCGAGTGGTGATTGAGCAGTTCGACATCGCCGGTTGCGAGGCTGACCGCAATTTCTGCCAGGGTGCCGACCGCGCTGTAGTACGTCACCGCCGCGTTGTTACGCTGGGTTGGCGGGTAATAAACGTGTTCGCGAGCAAGCGTTACGAATTCGCCGTTGCCGTTGCGCACCGACAGGCCGTCAATCGGCAGACGTCGGCTTTGTTCTCCCAGTTTGAAATCGGCTTCTGCCCACTGCCAGCGGTTGAATACGTGCACCGCAGCACCGGTCATCAGCCCCATTTCATGGGCTTTTTTCGCCAACAATTCGATGCTGATAATTTCCATTCCGGCCGCGGTTAAGCCACCTTCAACCCAACGGGCATCGTCGATACGCACCACTAACGGTGCCGCCTGGCCGCCGCCGATTCCGGTACTCCAGATTGCCATCGCCGCAGGCCACACGCCCTGCTCGAACACTAAACGCGCCGCTTCACGCGTGCTGTGCGAGAAGTAAAAGGCCGAGTTGCTGGCGCTCGATGGCGAGCAGTAAGACGGTGACCACGCCGGATTAGCCGCCAGTTTGTCCTGCTCTTCCTGGGACATAATGTACGGGTCGCCGCTGGTGACAATCGGCAGTGAACTCCAGTCGGTGACGGAGAAATGCGCTTCGTCGGCAGGTTTCCCCAACCATTGCGCGCACAATACCGATTGCGAGGTCGACATGCCGGTGCCCATTTCCGCGCCGCTGTGGTGCAGCGTGATGCGCCCGTCGGCGCTCAATTCCACACGCGCAAACGAGGTTTCGGCACCAGTGCCAAAGTCTTTTTGCACGCAGCCGAAGCCGACGCCGTAGCGCTTGCCCGGATTTTTCATTTCAAATTCGGCTTTGCGTTCAGCACGTTTCAGCCAGATTTCATGTTTTGCCGCTTTCGCCAGCACTTCATCCACGCGAATCGCCCCGGCCGGAATGGCGCCCTGGGTGTTTTTCATGCCGGATTTCAGCGCGTTGCGCATACGGAATTCAATCGGGTCGATATTCAGCTCGGCGGCGATTTCATCAACCATCATTTCGGTGGCGGCCATGCTTTGCAACGTGCCGTAGCCGCGAGCGGAACCGGCGTCGATAGCGCGGGAAGCTATGCCAACCGCCGACAAATCACTTTTCGGGAAGTAGTAAATGGATTGCGCAGCCGTCGCGCCGACCATGGCAACTGATGGCGTAAAGTTGCTGCGCCCGCCGCCGTTAGCGGTCATATCACCTAAAAACGATTGCAGCACGCCGGTCTGTTTGTTCACCGCGATGGTGTAATTCATGTCAAACGCGTGGCGTTTGATTGAGGTCTGGAACTGCTCGTAGCGGTCATTGGCGAGGCGCACCGGATGGCCATCGCCATACATCGCGGCAACCGCACCGTAATATGGGAAGTTATAGTGATCTTTCGAGCCGTAGCCCACGGTGTAACACGGATGCAGAATTAGCTGTTTTACCGGTGAAGTGGCTTTTGCCAGCATGCGCGGCATTTCGTCGGCCACCTCCTGCGGGGACTGCGTCGGCACCACCATATGCAGCGTTTGCGTGGCGGGGTCGAACCAGCCGTTGGCGTTATCCGGCTCAAGGGCGGCGGTGTCGATGGATTGCGAGGTGTAGCGGCGGTTCATCACCAGCCAGTTCTGCGGCGGGTTTTTCAGCTCGGCGGCAATTTGAGAAGCATAGAACATGCCTTCCTCATCCAGCTTGCCGCCTTCGCGCCCTTCCGGCCAAACCGGCAAATGCTTTTTCATCGACACCGGGAAAATCGGCATGTCTTTCAGGCTGGAGAAATGATCGTCGTCCTGCGAGGTAGCGCCGCCGACGCGCACGAAGCGGAAGGTTCCCCATGGGTCACGTTCCAGCGGGCCGGTTTCGGCACCGTACTGAATCACTTCATCTTTGAATTTCAGTTTGTCTTTGGCGAAACGGAAACGGGCAAAATCGTGGTAGATCAAAATCGCCACGGCCTGGCCGAGATAGGCAGGCGTTTTGCCGGTTGGCAGCAGCATGTCTTCGCCGTAGAACGCCGGGAATGCCAGGCCATCACGCGCCAGATCCTCAGCGGTGACGATGCGATCCGGTTTCAGCTCATCACCCAATAAAGAGAGATCGATACCGCTAAACAGTCTGTCGGCTTTGGTGGTGCGCAGAATAAAGGCGTGAGCCTGTTTCTGCGGCCAATGAGGCATGTCTACCGCGCGAATATCGCGGGCAAAGACTTTCTGCCCCATCACTTTTGATTTCCCGTCGATTCGGAAACGGATGCGCTTGTTTTTGGCATCCCAGTTCGGCGAGTGAAGGATTTTTTGTTCGAACAGCGCGGCATACGCACGGCTATAGAGAGGGGCAAGATACACCGCGACTCCGGCTACCACCGCGCGTTTAATAAAACTGCGCCGTGATGGATTAAAATTGCTCATAAAACATCCCATTTAAATTTATTATTGTCTTTTTTTCAAACAATTATGCGTAGTTCTTATTCATTTCCGTAGTGAATATAAGTATATATATATTTAAGCTAAACCATGTGAGAATTAACATCTCATTTTCATAAAAAAAACATTGTTGCGCAAATTACTCATCATATTGCGTAATCAGGAAGGTAGTGAGGAATCACCCTTGAACATGAAAGCAGGCATTATTATTGCCGCCGCAGGATGTGCCGAACGCTTCAAAAAAGCGGGCGGCGAAGGCAATAAACTTAACGCGTTGCTCAACGACAGAAGCATGTTTGCGCAAACGCTACGTAATGCACTGGCTTCTGGTCTGCAAGTGCACGTAGTGACGCGGCCGGAAAACAGCCAGGTTCAGGCGTTGTGCCTCGCACAGCAGATTCCCGTTACGCTGATTGAAAGTTCTGGGTTGGGTGAGTCGATCGCAGCCGGTGTTCGCGCGAATGCGAACTGGCAAGGCTGGCTGATTCATCTTGCGGATATGCCTTTTGTTCCACCGGCGGTGTTTGTGGAGGTGGCCGATGCACTGAAATCTCACACGCTGGTGCGGCCATGTGTTAGCACGCAACCGGGTCATCCCGTGGCCTTCGACCGTAACTGGTACAGCAAACTCAGTCAGTTAACCGGTGACAACGGCGCACGTGAGTTGTTACGTGGCGAATCCGTGCACCTCATCGAAATTGAAGATGCCGATTCCCAGCGCGATATTGATCTCCCATCACAACTGGTTCAAAGGAGTGAGTAATCATGCAACACATTGATATTAGTGTGATTAACCAGGCTCGTGAATGGCTGGAACAACAACCCGTCTGGTTATGTACGGTTTTAAATACCTATGGTTCCTCACCCCGTTCACCAGGTGCGTTAATGGTGGCAACAGCCGACAATCGTTTTTGTGGTTCACTTTCCGGTGGCTGTGTAGAAGAGGATTTTTTGCAGCGTATTGCTCAGGGTGAATACCAGCAAGCCAGCCAGATTGTGCGTTATGGCGAAGGTGGTCTGGAGCCGGGTATTGCGTTGCCCTGCGGCGGGGTGCTGGATATTTTGGTCGAATATCTCTCTGCCACCCCCAGCAATATTATGTATCTGGAAAAGATGGCCGCTGCGCTGGCTGGCCATTTTGCCTTGCAAAAACGTCTGACGCTTCCCGAGCCTTGTCGCCACCTTGAAGTTACCGAATTTGCCGATATCACCCAGGTTGAGCGCAACGGGCAGCAGATTACTTTGCATGTCGCCGCCGCCCCGCGCCTGCTAATTGCCGGGCTTTCCAGCGTTGCGCTGTACTGCGCCGATTTTGCCAGCTCGTTGGGTTTTGAAGTCTTAGTTTGCGAGAATCGCCCGGAAGCGCTGGAAAATTTCTCCGCACAGCTTAAAGCCGACATCACGCTGCTGAAACAATTTCCCGCGAACTATCTCGAACAAAATTCCTGCCACGCGAATACGGCAATTGTCGCGCTAACCCACGATCCACGCATGGATGATTTAACCATGATGGAAGCGGTGAATACGCCCGCGTTTTATATTGGCGCAATGGGTTCGCAGAAAAACAGCGCAAAGCGGCTGGAGCGTTTGCAAAAAATCGCCGAATTAAATCCTGAAGAGTTGCAGCGTATTCATGCGCCGATTGGCCTGCCGCTGGGCAGCAAAACGCCGGCTGAAATTGCGTTGGCGGTGATGGCAGATATTGTGAAGCGGAAGAACGAAGCGCGGGGATAGTATTTTTGGGTGGATGTGCGTAGGCAACATCCACCGCAATAAATCTTACTTCTTCGCTACGTGTACGCGTGCAGTTAAACCACGCAGGAAGTAGCGCAGGAACTGGTCGCCACATTCGCGGAAGTTTTTGTTCTCTGGGGCGCGCATCATCGCGGTGATTTCTGGCATAGAGATACGGAATTCTTGTGAGGTCAGAATTTCCAGCACGTCGTCAGTTTTCAAATCAAACGCAATACGCAGCTTTTTCAGGATGATGTTATTGGTCATCTTGCGTTCGATTTTTGGTGCCGGTTTGCTTTCGTCTTTGCCGCGCTTGAAGTAAATCAGGCCGTTCAAGAAGTTTGCCATCAGGATATCCGGGCAAAGTTTAAAGTTCTCTTCGTCTTCTTTTTTGGTCCAGCTAACAATCTGCTCGGCAGTAACGGCAGTGTCGGTCAGGGCGAAGATTTTCACCATGTCGTCGTTGCCCAAATTCAGCATGTAGCGCACGCTGCGTAATACGTCGTTATTCATCATAGTGGTGATTCTCTCGTTCTAAATCTTGCAAGCGGGGGTATTTCTAAAGCGGGCAGTATATAGCGTTCTGCCGCCGCGCGCAGATTTAGTAATGAAGTCGGCACTGGAAAATGGTGAGGAGGTCGCCACTAACACTATAAACCAGACGGTCAGCATCATTGGTTCGTCGGGACCACAGCCCGCTGAGGTTTTCACGTAAAGGTTCAGGTTTTCCCAGTCCATCAAAAGGATTTCTTTGAGCATCTTCAATGAGCTTATTGATGCGCTTTAAGGTTTTTTTATCCTGCGTTTGCCACCAGAGATAATCCTCCCAGGCGTGATCGGTCCACGCGAGCAGCCTATTCGCCGTCTTCATCGATAATCTCTCTCCGTGAGATTTTGCCTGCCTGTGCCTGCGCAATGGATTCCATCAGGCGAGTCGCATTTGCCGGAGAACTCAGCAGATGTACGGTTTCCATCAAAGAATTGTAGTAATCCAGTGACATCACTACTGCATCTTCAGCATCCCGGCGGGTGATCACCGTGATATCGGCATTGTCTACAACTTCATCAAGAACCGTTTTGAGCCGATTACGGGCTTCGGAGAATGTAATAACCTGCATGATCGCTCCACTTGTGCAATTTATGGTACAAGTACAAGTCAGCAAATGGATAAAAACTAGACTGCCTTTAGCCCCAGTGCCTCTTTTAGGCTCTTCAAATAACGCCGACTCACCGGGACTGACTGCCCGTCGCGCAGCATCAACTCGGCTTGCCCGCCATCTTCAAAGCGGATCTCTTTGAGATGCACCATATTGACCAGGTATTGACGATGGCAGCGCACCAGCGGTGTGCGGCTTTCGAGCGTGCGCAACGTCAGTTCGGTAAAGCCTTCAGCGCCCTGCGCATTGGTGACATATACCCCACTCATGCGGCTGCTGGCATACATCACTTCTTCCATCTGGAGCAGGTAAATCCGGCTCTGCCCGGTACAAGGGATAAATTTAAGATCTTCCTGGTTAGGCGCAAGCAGTGTCATATCCTGATCGACGCGCTCATGGCGCAGGCGGTGTAGGGTTTTCTCCAGCCGTTTGCTGTCTATTGGTTTAAGCAAATAGTCGAACGCATGTTCTTCAAAAGCTTGCACCGCGTACTCGTCAAAGGCGGTGAGAAATACGATGTAGGGGCGCTGTTCAGGGTCAAGCATGCTCACCATTTCCAGCCCACTGATGCGCGGCATCTGGATATCAAGAAACACCACGTCCGGATGCAAGCGATGCACCGCGCCGATGGCTTCTACCGCATTACCACACTCCCCCACGACTTCAATGTCAGGCTCGTTTTGCAGCATGATGCGCAAATTCTCTCGCGCCAGCGGTTCATCATCGACAATCAGCACTTTTAACATGGGGTTTCCTCCAGAGGTAAACGTAGAGTAATACGGGTAAATCGATCTGACTCATAATCCACTTTAATACCGCAATCATCGCCGTAACGGGCGCGCAGACGTTTATCTACCAGACTCATCCCAAGTCCACTGGACGTGTTTTTTTCCTGATATAAACCGGCGTTGTCTTCAATAGAAAGCTGCAAATAATCTCCATTCTGGCAAGCATTAACCGTCACCTCCCCAACACCAAGCAACTGCGAAGTGCCGTGCTTAATGGCATTTTCAACAATGGGTTGCAGAGTGAAAGCCGGTAACTGCACCTGCGAAAGTGACTGAGGAATATTCAGTTGCACGCGTAAACGTGACTGAAAACGCGCCTGTTCGATTTGCAGATACGCATTTACATGTTCGATTTCATCGGCGAGCGTCACAATCTCGCTTGGGCGCTTGAGGTTTTTACGAAAGAAGGTCGAGAGATATTGCACCAGTTGGCATGCCTGCTCGTTATCCCGGCGGATCACCGCCACCAGCGTATTCAAAGCGTTAAACAGAAAGTGCGGGTTCACCTGCGCGTGCAGAAGCTTGATCTCTGACTGCGTAAGCATCTGCTTTTGTCGTTCATATTGCCCCGCTAAAATTTGCGCAGATAGCAGCTGCGCGATGCCCTCCCCCAGCGTGCGGTTAATTGAACTAAACAGGCGGTTCTTCGCTTCATAAAGTTTGATGGTGCCAATCACGCGGCTATTTTCACCGTACAGAGGGATAACAAGCGTCGAACCGAGTTTGCAATGCGGGTGCAGTGAACAACGGTACGGCACTTCATTGCCGTCGGCATAGACCACTTCGCCACGTTCAATTGCCTGCCAGGTATATTCAGACGAGATCGGGCTGCCAGGTAAATGATGGTCGGCACCGATTCCAGTAAACGCCAGCAGCTTCTCGTGATCGGTAATAGCAACGGCTCCGATATCCAGCTCCAGATGTAACACCTGTGCCACTTTCATACTGTTTTCCTGGTTAAAACCCCGGCGCAGAATCCCTTCTGTCGAGGCCGCAACTTTTAACGCGGTTGCCGAGAATGCCGAGGTGTATTTCTCAAACATCGCGCGCTTGTCGAGCAAAATACGCATAAATAACGCAGCACCCACGGTGTTGGTTATCATCATCGGAGCGGCGATACTTTTCACCAGATTCAACGCATCGGCAAACGGGCGAGCAATCAACAAAATAATGCCCATCTGGAAGAATTCAGCCAGCAGCGTAATACCGCCTGCGGTCAACGGATTAAACAGTAAATCGCTGCGCCCACGGCGAATCAGCAAACGGTGCAGCAGCCCACCAAGTAGCCCTTCGACAATGGTGGAAACCATGCAACTTAGCGCAGTCATGCCTCCCATCGAATAACGATGTAAGCCCCCGGTTAAACCCACCAGTCCGCCAACCAGCGGCCCGCCGAGTAACCCGCCCATAACCGCGCCAATCGCCCGCGTGTTAGCAATGGAATCGTCGATGTGCAGCCCAAAATAGGTGCCCATAATGCAGAAGATGGAGAACGTGACATAGCAGAGTAATTTGTGTGGTAAACGTACTGTGACCTGCATCAGCGGGATAAACAGTCGCGTTTTACTCATCAACCAGGCGATAACCAGGTAGACGCACATCTGCTGAAGCAGCAGTAACACCAGGTTAAACTCGTACATTGCGCCCGCCATTGAGTGTTAAACGGCGCGTAACATACAACGATGTGGCTTAACTTTCTTTGAAGGGATTCAATAATTTTTGATTTGGTGCCGGGAATCGCACTATTTCGGATAGTGTATGCCCTCACCCCGGCCCTCTCCCCAGGCTGTCTCTTAGTCACATCTTTGTGAGAAGGGAGACAGTTCCGTTCACCCGATGTTCATTGTTTCATATAGCCACTGAACTGGTGAACGTCTTAGGGTGACCACCGTCGTCACCCTAAGAACCCGGACTCCCGGCAAATCAATCGCCGCAAGCGGTAAACACCGTTTTTCACCCAACATTCGCGGTCGTTCGCGACTCGTTCCAGACGATCGCTCACTCACGTGGCTCCCGGCCACGTGACCCCGACTGAAGGGTAAAAAACGGTGCGATTGAAGCCGGAACACAAGGTCAACGTCAAAACCTAAAGACCACACCGAACCGGTTTTGACCTTGTACCCGGTATAAATTGCCCCAGTGTTCCCCATAAGTCAGGGTTGAGCTGCCGGGAGCAGCGAAAGTGAGCGATCGTCAGGAACGAATCGCGAACGACCCTGAACGTTGGGGATAAGCTGGGGTTTACCGCGCAGCGGCAATTTAATGACCGGGCGCCTGGATTATCAAGGGGTTGGCGTTAACCCCTTGATACGTTCACCGTTTTCGGGAATTAAAGAGATAACAGAACGCACGGGTGAACGGAAAATCAACGAGGCTTACAGGTCTCACCCTGACAAAATGCCCGGGTGAGTTGTAACTAAGAGACAGCTAGTTTGCTCCTTCTCCCTCGGGGAGAAGGCTGGGATGAAGGTGGTTTTAAATTACACGGCTCTGAACGCAATATCCGCTGGGATCACTTCGCCTTCCCAGTAAAGCTGCGCTGCAACGCTACCCGCCAGTTGACGGTAGATAGCGGTAAACTCGCTTTCTGGACGGTTGATCACCGTTGGCTTACCGGCATCAAGATCTTCACGCAAAGTAATGTGCAGCGGCAACTGGCCCAGTAATCTGGTGTGATATTGATCCGCCAGTTTCTGTGCGCCGCCGGTGCCGAAAATCGGCTCATTGTGACCGCAGTTGCTGCAAATATGCATGCTCATGTTTTCAACGATACCCAGCACTGGCACATCAACTTTCTCAAACATCACAATGCCTTTACGGGCGTCGATCAACGCAATATCTTGCGGCGTGGTCACCACAACAGCACCCGTTACGGGAATGTTCTGCGCAAGTGTGAGTTGAATATCACCGGTGCCTGGCGGCATATCCAGCACCAGATAGTCGAGATCCGGCCACATGGTTTCTTGCAGCATCTGCAAGAGTGCCTTGCTGGCCATCGGCCCGCGCCACACCATGGCGTTTTCATCAGTGACCAGATAACCAATGGAGTTGGTTGCCAGGCCATGCGCCAGAATTGGCGTCATATGCGTGCCGTCGGGAGACGTTGGGCGTTCGTGTTCCGCACCCAGCATCGTTGGGATAGACGGGCCATAAATATCCGCATCCAGAATCCCGACTTTCGCCCCTTCGGCAATCAGCGCCAGCGCCAGGTTCACCGCGGTACTCGACTTGCCGACACCGCCTTTGCCTGAGGTCACCGCAATAATGTTCTTCACGCCATTAATGCCGGGGTGATTTTTCACACGCTTTAAGGTGGCAATGTTGTGGCTGAGTTTCCAGTCCACCGCTTTCGCCCCAGTAATGCGTAGCAAATCCGAACTGCACTGCTCTTGCAGCGCTTCAAAACCACTGCGCCAAACGAATGGCATCAATAGCTCAACATGCAGCGTGTCGTCTAACATCGCGACATGATGCAAGGCTTTAAGCGCGGTCAGATTATGTTTGAGGGTTGGGTGCTGAAAATTGGCCAGTGTCCCGGCGACCATAGCGCGTAGCTGCTCGGGGGAACGACTTGACGGGGATTGCGAATTCATCCCGGCTCCTTATGTTTTTATTGTCGGACATTGCAGTTTGTTAAGCATACCAGATGCGACCAGGCGCGATAAAATTTCCTTGATCGCCTTGTGTGGTTTACCACAAGGCGGCTCTCAGTTAACATCTAAGGCCCTTTTCTATTTAGAAGATGCAATTTCTACTATGGCTCATACCGCGAAAAAATTATTGGTAACGTGCGCACTTCCGTACGCTAACGGCTCAATCCACCTTGGTCACATGCTGGAGCACATCCAGGCTGACGTCTGGGTCCGTTACCAACGAATGCGCGGCAACACGGTTAACTTCATCTGCGCGGACGATGCACACGGTACGCCTATCATGCTGAAAGCACAGCAGTTAGGGATTACTCCAGAGCAGATGATTGCCGAAATGAGTCAGGAGCATCAGACTGATTTTGCTGGCTTTAACATCAGCTACGATAACTATCACTCCACGCACAGCGATGAAAACCGCGAGCTGGCGTCGCTGATTTATGGCCGTCTGAAAGAGAACGGTTTTATTAAAAACCGCACTATTTCTCAGCTTTTCGACCCGGAAAAAGGCATGTTCCTGCCTGACCGTTTCGTAAAAGGCACCTGCCCGAAATGTAAAGCACCTGACCAGTACGGCGATAACTGTGAAGTTTGTGGCGCAACATACAGCCCAACCGAGCTGATTAACCCGCAATCCGTGGTTTCTGGCGCAACACCTGTAATGCGTGATTCCGAGCACTTCTTCTTTGATTTGCCGTCGTTTAGCGAAATGCTGCAAGCATGGACTCGTTCCGGTGCGCTGCAAGAACAAGTGGCGAACAAAATGCAGGAGTGGTTCGAGTCTGGTCTGCAACAGTGGGATATTTCCCGCGATGCGCCTTATTTCGGTTTCGAAATTCCTGATGCACCGGGCAAATACTTCTACGTCTGGCTGGATGCGCCAATTGGCTACATGGGTTCATTCAAAAACCTGTGCGACAAACGCGGTGATACCGAAAGCTTTGACGAATACTGGAAGCAAGATTCCACCACCGAGCTGTATCACTTCATCGGTAAAGACATCGTTTATTTCCACAGCCTGTTCTGGCCTGCCATGTTGGAAGGCAGCGGTTTCCGCAAGCCAACCAACCTGTTTGTTCACGGCTATGTGACGGTGAATGGCGCGAAGATGTCCAAATCTCGCGGCACGTTCATTAAGGCGAGCACCTGGCTGAACCACTTTGACGCCGATAGCCTGCGTTACTACTACACCGCTAAGCTCTCTTCACGTATCGACGATATCGACCTGAACCTGGAAGATTTCGTGCAGCGTGTGAACAGCGACATCGTTAACAAAGTGGTTAACCTGGCATCGCGTAACGCAGGCTTTATCGCCAAGCGTTTTGACGGCCAGCTGTCTGCTGAAATTGCTGACCCAGCACTGTACAAAACCTTTACCGATGCGGCGCAGTCAATTGGTGAAGCATGGGAAAGCCGTGAATTCGGTAAAGCTGTGCGTGAAATCATGGCGCTGGCAGACGTGGCAAACCGTTATGTCGATGAGCAGGCTCCGTGGGTTGTGGCAAAACAGGAAGGCCGCGATGCTGACCTGCAAGCCATCTGCACCATGGGTATCAACCTATTCCGCGTGCTGATGACCTGGCTGAAACCAGTTATTCCAACGCTTGCTGAACGTACTGAAGCATTCCTGAACTGCGAACTGAGCTGGGATGCTATCCAGCAGCCGCTGCTCGACCACAAAGTAAATAATTTCAAAGCGCTGTATAACCGCATTGAGATGAAGCAGGTTGAATCACTGGTCGAAGCGTCGAAAGAAGAAGTGAAAGCGGCTGCCGCTCCGGTAACAGGCCCACTGGCTGATGACCCGATTGGTGAAACCATCGCGTTTGATGATTTCGCGAAAGTGGACCTGCGCGTTGCACTGATTGAGAAAGCGGAATTTGTTGAAGGCTCTGACAAGCTGCTGCGCCTGACGCTGGATCTTGGCGGTGAGAAACGCAACGTGTTCTCCGGCATTCGTTCTGCTTATCCAGACCCGGCAGCGCTGGAAGGCCGTTTGACGATTATGGTGGCAAACCTGGCACCGCGTAAAATGCGCTTCGGCATCTCGGAAGGGATGGTGATGGCGGCAGGTCCTGGCGGGAAAGATATCTTCCTGTTAAGCCCGGACAGCGGTGCGCAAGCCGGTATGGCAGTTAAGTAATCGCAACTGAGTAACATCTTTAATGGCTCCCCTAACCGGGAGCCATTTTTATTTCCCGCCAAGGGTATATATCTAAAAATTAACTTAGCTTTGCCACCAGCGAATCTTTAAGTTATGCGTAATCGTTATTTAAGTTATCAATTTGTAATTTTTATACTGCGGACTCACTTCACCATTAATGGTCCGCCACTATGACAATTCATTCTTCACATTCTGACGTTGAATTTAAAAACCTGACTATTCGCCGCGTTGCCGGAAATATTGGCGCTGAGATTGTTGACTTCAAAATAACACCTGACATCGATGAAAATATATTTTCGCAAATAGAAGCTGCGCTGGTGAAATATAAAGTTCTCTTTTTCCGTAAGCAGACACAATTAAATGACGAATCTCACCAGGCATTTGGTGCACGATTTGGCAAAGTTGTCGCACATCCTACCGTTCCGGCACCTACCGGTACCAAACTCTTCGAACTGGATGCCTCTAAAGGCGGCGGCAGAGCGGATTCCTGGCATACCGATGTCACCTTCGTTGAAGCTTTCCCAAAAATTTCTATTTTGCGTGGCGTGAAAATTCCTGAATACGGTGGCGATACCGTGTGGGCAAACACTGCGACGGCTTATGAAAACCTGCCTGAAGAGTTAAAGCGCTTTGCTGAAAGCCTGCGAGCGGTTCACAGCAATGATTATGACTATGGCGCAGACCGTATTGTGGCCGAACAGCAGCGTCTGGATCATCACCGTAAGGTCTTTGTTTCTGCGGTTTATGAGGCAGAGCATCCGGTGGTCCATGTCCACCCGGTCAGTGGCGAAAAGGCACTGCTGCTCGGGCATTTCTTCAAACGCTTATCTGGCTTTAGCAGCCGTGAATCGGCACGCCTGTTTGAGCTGCTGCAAAACCGTGTCATCCAACTGGAAAATACCGTGCGCTGGCAGTGGCAACAAGATGACGTGGTGATTTGGGATAATCGTGCCACCCAGCATTACGCGGTCAATGATTACGGTACGCAACCGCGCCTCGTACGCCGCGTCACCATTGAGGGCGATGCCGCTGTTGCCGTTGATGGCAGCCGTAGCCGCACCTTGAGCCGCCCGGATGCGCAATCTCCCGTCAGCGAAGTGGCCTAAGCCGCGAAATAAAAAGGAAGAGAATGATGCAACGTCGGGATTTATTGAAAGCGATGGCGGCCTTCGGGGTTTATGCGATGGTACCGTCTTTTGCACGCGGCGCTAACGGTGCCAAAAAGTATGATGGCGTGACGCTGAATGTCTCGACGTTTAGCACCGCCTACCCCACTTTACTGCGCCAGTGGCTACCAGAATTTGAAGCGTTGACCGGAGCGAAAGTGAACTTCGATACGCCCGCGTTTCCGGTTTATAACCAGCGAGCGGATCTCGAGTTGTCCACCAAAGGTTCCGCCTACGACGTAGTCAACGTGACCTTTATCTACACCAGTCGCTGGATCAACTCCGGCTGGTTAACGCCGCTGGACGAATTTATCGCCAACCCAAATCTGACCAGTGCCGAATGGGATGTACACGACTTCCTGGCAGGCGGACTCGGGCCGGAAACCGGGCGGGATGGCAAACTTTACGGTATTCCCTGGGTGCTCGAAGGGATGCTATCAGGTGCCTCGCGCTTTGATTTGGTGACGCAAGCCGGGCTTAAATATCCCGATACCACCGACGATCTGGTTAAGGTTTTCCAGGCCGTCAATAAAAAGGAACGTGTGTCTGCTTATGTGACCGATAGCCATTACGGCTGGACGTTCATTCCTTATCTGCAAGCATTTGGTGGCAACGTCTTTCGCAATCCGCCTGACGACCTGTTCCCGACACTTGATACCCCAGAGGCTATCGCCGCTGCGGACTATTTTGCACGACTTATCCGCGAGTTTGGCCCGAACGGTGGCCTGACTTACACCGCGGATCAATCGACTCAGGCACTAAAATTAGGACGCGTTAATTTCTCCGACTCAAGCCAGGCCTACCTGGCGCAGCTTGGCGATCCGGCATCTTCACGCACATTAAAAACCGTGAATTTCGGCCAACTGGTACAAGGGCCTGCAGGGCGCTTCCCTGGAATGGCGGTACACGCTCTGGGCATCCCTGCCGGTTCGAAAAATAAAGAAGCGGCGTGGGCATTTATTCAGTGGGCGCTTTCTAAGCAAACCACGCAGCGGGCGGTTCAGGCGGGGTATGGTTCGCCAACACGCCGAAGCGATATTGATTCCCAGGCCTATCGCAGTAAGCAAATTATCAACGGTGTCGATTTGGCCCAGCTTTCGCTCAGCGCCATTGAACGTGCAGCCCAGGGTGGCTATATGAAATACCGCACCGTGGATGTTTACCCTCAGGTTGATCAGCAGCTCAACAAGGCTATCGCGTTGATTATTTCTGGTCAGCTTTCAGCGAAACAAGCGATGCAGCAGGCTCAAACCGCGTCGATTGCCGATCTCAGACGCTCGGGTGCGAAAATCTAAGGAGCCTTGATGAAGGGTAAAACCAACTGGCGTAGCCAACAGCGCAACGCCTGGCTGGCTGGGTTAATGCCGTCGATTATTTTGCTGGTGGTGATTACGTTATTACCGGCGATGGCATTAGTCATTACCAGCCTGACACCATTAAGCCTGACTAATCCTCAGGAAACATTTAATTTTAGCGACCCGTTAATTAATTATCGGCAACTTCTCGAGGACCCACGTTTTCTTAGTTCTATTATTACGCAAATAAAATTATCGTTAGTCAGCGTGTTATTCCAGGTGATTATTGGGCTGGGTTTAGCGTTGCTATTAAATGGCACCTCTGCGTGGTTGCATACTGCCAGGACATTATTTTTGATTCCCATGGTGCTCCCCCCTATTATCGTGGCGCTTATCTGGAAAATCATTTACACCCCGGATATTAGCCCACTGCATCAAGTCTTAGAGCTATGGGGAATCACCCTCAATTCGCTGATTGCCAATCCTGCGACGGCATTATGGGCGATTGCGGTGGCAGATATCTGGCAGTGGTTCCCGTTTACCATGTTAATGGTGCTCGCGGCTTTGCAGATGATCCCCCGCGACCCGCTGGAAGCCGCAAGTCTGGACGGCGCGCGTGCACATAATATCTTCCGCTATATCGTGTTGCCCTACATCAAACCGGTGCTGGTGGTCTGCGCCCTCTTCCGGCTTATCGACAGCTTTAAAGCCTTTCCGTTGATTTACATTTTAACCGACGGCGGGCCAGGCACAGTCACTGAAGTCACCAACTATTACGGCTTCATTCAGGCGTTTAATTTCTCGTACTGGGGCTATGGCAGCGCGATCGCGGTGGTCATTCTGGTCGGGGTATTTGTACTGAGCTATATCATTGGCAGAGCGGGGTGGAGCGATGAGCGAAAAGCTAGCGCTTGAACAAGTGTCTGGCAACGCCAGACGCAGAAAGCCATTTCGTCTGCGAGGTAGTAGGGAAGTCGCGACCTGGCTATTACTGTTGGTCGTGCTTTCCCCCTTCCTGTGGATGGTGGTGATGGCATTTCGCCCGGCCATTGAGGTGTTTGATCTCACGCTGTGGTTTACCCCGACGCTGGACGCCTTTCGCGCACTCTGGCAGGGGAATTTTCTCCACTCGTTCGGTAACAGTCTGCTGGTGAGTACGCTGTCAACGGGGCTTTCGCTGATCATCGGCGTTCCCGCGGCATGGGTATTAACACGCTGGCAATTCCCCGGGCGCAGATATGTGGCGCTGTGGATTCTGGTGACCCGTATGGCACCGCCCATCGCGTTCACCATCCCCTTTTATCTCGCCTGGCGCTGGTTAGGGTTGCAGGACACCGTCATCGGGCTGGCGATTGTCTATCTCACCTTTAATCTGGCGATTGTTATCTGGCGATTGTTATCTGGCTGATGCAGACCTTTTTTGCAGCCGTCCCTACAGCTTTAGAAGAAGCGGCCTGGCTTGATGGCTGTTCTATATGGCGAACGTTCTGGACCATCACGCTACCGCTTGTGGCTCCTGGCTTAGCGGCGACCGCCATTCTGTGTTTTATTTTTTCGTGGAACGATTTCTTCTATGCCTTGATCCTGACTCGCACTCAGGCCGTCACGGCACCAGTGGCTATCGTTAACTTTCTCCAGTACGAGGGGTGGGAGTGGAGCAAAATAGCGGCCAGCGGCACGCTGGTCATGCTTCCGGTTGTGGCATTTACGCTGCTGGTGCGCCGCTATCTGGTTCACGGCCTGACTGCTGGCGGTCTCAAGGACTAAATCATGGCAACGATTACGTTAAGCAATATTCATAAACGTTATGAAGATAACGTGATAATCAACGGGCTGGACTTAACCATTCACGAAGGCGAGTTTGTCGCGCTGGTTGGCCCTTCTGGCTGTGGGAAATCCACCCTGCTGCGCATGATCGCCGGGCTTGAAAGCATTACCGACGGCGAAATCGCGCTGGATGGTGAAATCGTTAACGATATTTCCCCACAGGATCGAAACATCGCGATGGTGTTCCAGAATTATGCGTTATACCCGCATATGACCGTGGCAGAGAACATGGGGTTTTCGCTTAAGATGCAGGGCGTGGCAAAACTGCTGATTGATGAACGCATCGCTCAGGTGGCACAAACGCTGGGTTTATCCTTGTTGCTCAAGCGTAAACCTGGCCAGCTTTCTGGCGGCCAGCGTCAGCGTGTGGCCATGGGGCGAGCTATTCTGCGCAACCCGCGCGTGTTCCTTTTTGACGAACCACTGTCAAACCTTGACGCCAAGCTGCGGGTCGAGATGAGAACCGAAATTAAAGCACTGCACCAGCGCCTGAACGCCACCATGGTTTATGTGACTCATGATCAAGTCGAAGCGATGACGATGGCCGACAGGATTGTGGTGCTCAAAGATGGTGTCATCGAGCAAGTCGGTACGCCACTTGAGCTGTACGATCGCCCACGCAATGCTTTTGTCGCCGGGTTTATTGGTTCACCTTCAATGAATTTACTTAGCGGCAAAGTCGACCGTGAATCGGTGGTCACCGATGATGGTTTGCGCCTGCCGTTAGCCAACGTTCCTGCCGTCGTACAGGGGCAGCGAGTCTTGTACGGCGTGCGGCCAGAGCATTTTTCTCAGGTTACACAAGGAGGGGTGGTGGCAGAAGTGAATGTCGTAGAACCCACCGGTGCGGAAACACAGATTGCCCTTAATATCGGTAATCAAAAGGCGATTGCGGTATTCAGAGACAGGATACAAACAAAACCGGGGAGTGAAATGCGGTTACTGCCAGACGTTCAGCTAGCGCATCTGTTTGATGAGCACAGCGGCGCACGGATTAACTAGCGCTGGCGTTCAGGGGAACAGCACACACCGGCTTCCCCTGAACGTGACGAATCCTCAATGACCCTTTACCGCAAGACCAGAAGATTACGCATCCGTTCTGTTGCCGACCGTCTTATCTTTTAAGAATACAAACATCAGGCCCAGCCAAATCACACCACCCAACAAATTCAGCAGGCTGAACAAACCATTCCCACCTAACAGATAAGCATGTTTGCTCACTTCGATACCCACGGTGAAGATAAACATCTGCAACATCCCCATCGCTGCCGAAACGGTGCCTTTGCTCATATCACTCGCAAACAGTGTCAGGCGCACCAGTCCTGCGTTAGCAAGGCCAATACCAAATGCGTAGAGACTCAACCCGGCAGTCATCCACAAATAAGCGTGCGTTGATGCCACTGTCGCCACAGCGGCAACTACTAGCCCCGGCACAATCCACCAGCCGCCCATGATAATCAGCGAACGCACGCTACGACGAGAAGTTAACCGCGCCAGCACCAGGTTGCCAATAATCAACGCGCCAAAAATTGGCACCTGCAATAAACCGTATTCATAGGTCGAGAGCTTTTCACCGCTAATGATAATAATCGGGGATTGGGCAATCCACGCCAGCAGCGGCAGGCTGACAAAACCGATGGCCAGCGAACCGGCCACAAAGCGTCCGTTTTTCAGCACCAGTTTGTAGTCATGGCCTAAATCGCGCAGCGAGAGCTTTTCGCCCAGGCGCGTCGCAGTTTCCGGCATCGCACGATGCAGACCGAAGAATGAGAATGCCGCCAGCGCCGCAAACAACACAAACATCGTTTCCCACGGTGCGTAGTGGATCCATGCGGCCCCAACCAACGGGCCGAGCAGCGGTGCAATCAGCGCAACGTTCGCCATCAAAGCGGTGATTTTGATACACACCGCTTCCTCAAACGATTCCTGAATCGCCGCGTAACCCACCGCGCCAATAAAGCACAGGCTCACACCCTGCAAGAACCGCAGGAATGTGAACTGTTCGATGTTTTGCGCCAGCAATGTCGCAAGACAAGTGACGATAAACCACACCACGCCGGTCAACATGACCGGGCGACGGCCAATGCGGTCGGACAGCGGCCCCAGCAGCCACTGCAAGAACATGCCACCAGCCAGATATGCGGTCATGGAGGTCGGCACCCACTCGATCCCCGCGTTGTATTGTTCGACAACCGCCAGCATGCCTGGCTGGATCATGTCATTGCCGATATACGTAGAAAATTCATAGAGCACCAGGCACAGCGGGAATAGCAGTGCCTGGCGACCCAGTCGCTTATTATTTTGCATGAGAAACTCAAAGGAGAAGAAAAACGAACGAAGTGTAATAAATTGCCTGCGCGGTAGATAGTGAATTGTTATTTAAGGGAGAGAATCGCTGTTTTGTTTAAGGTTTTCTTAAGAAGCTCAAAGTAGGCTGTCGTCCTATAGTCACGATGCAGGGCGTGCGGCATCATCTTCATTTGACGGGCTAAGGAACTCAAAACGTTATGATCGAACAACTCAATCAGTCGCTCTTTCTGCTGATTAATGCAACACCGGATTCTTCTGAATGGTTGATTAAATTTGCCATTTTTATCGCCAAAGATTTGATTAGCATTGTGCCATTGCTGATTGCCATTTTGTGGTTATGGGGGCAACGCCGCCAGATGACCGCGCAACGTGTTGTGGTGATTAAGACCGCACTAGCCATCATTATTAGCGTGTCGCTGTCGTGGGTTATCGGCCATGTATTCCCACATGACAGGCCGTTTGTCACAGGCTTTGGCTACAACTTCCTGCACCACGCACCGGATGACTCCTTCCCAAGCGACCACGGCACGGTGATTTTCACCTTCGCGCTGGCATTTTTGTTCTGGCACCGCGTGTGGTCGGGCGTAGTGTTATTTGTGATTGGCTGTGCGATTGCCTGGTCGCGTGTGTATCTCGGCGTGCACTGGCCGCTGGATATGCTCGGCGGGTTACTGGTGGGCCTGTGTTCTTGTTTACTGGCTCAAATGGTATGGAACTGGTTCGGGGTACAACTTCACGCCCGCCTGCATCAGGCTTATCGATTCTGTTTTGCCCTGCCAATCCGCAAAGGCTGGGTGCGTGACTAACTGTTTTTGCAAAGGTAAGATGCGTTAATCGAAACCCGGCGATGCCGGGTTTTTCATATTCAGAGGGCATCATGGAAACCCGGCGCGACGAACGCATCAACCGCCTGATTCAGGCGCTTAAACGCAGCGACAAAATTCACCTTAAAGAGGCTTCCGCGCTACTCGGTGTCTCTGAAATGACTATTCGCCGCGATCTCAACAGTGAATCCGGTCCCGTGGTGTTATTGGGCGGCTATGTGGTGCTCGAACCACGTAGCGTCACCGCCAACCATTATTTGTTAAGCGATCAGAAAACCCGCCGTATTGACGAGAAACGCCATGCCGCGCGCCTGGCAGCAGCAATGGTTCGCCCACATCAGACGGTATTTTTTGACTGCGGTACCACCACGCCATACATCATTGAAGCGCTGGACGATGAGCTGCAATTTACTGGAGTATGTTATTCGTTAAACACCTTCCTGGCGCTACAAGATAAACCAGGCTGCCGGGTGATTTTGAGCGGGGGTGAGTTTCATTCCAGCAATGCGATTTTCAAGCCGATTAACTTCCAGGAGTGCCTGAACAATTTTTGCCCGGATATCGCCTTCTTCTCAGCGGCAGGCATTCATACCCGTCACGGGGCAACCTGTTTTAATCTCGATGAGCTGCCAGTAAAAAATTGGGCGTTAGCGATGGCGCAACAGCGTGTGCTGGTGGTAGATAGCAGCAAATTTGGCAAAGTGCGCTCAGCCTGTATGGGGCCACTTGCTGCTTTTGATTTGATTATCAGTAACGAAGAACCTGACGCGGCGTTTGTTGAATTTGCCGCGTCGGAGAATGTTTCTTTGCAATGGTGAAGTGTCCTCTACAACTCCTCCAAAATAATTCGAGTCGCAGGAAGGCGGCAAAGGAGTGAATCCCCAGGAGCTTACATAAGTAAGTGACTGGGGTTCACGAGCGCAGCCAACGCATCTGCGGCTCGAAGTATGAAGGAGGAATTACGAGAACCAGCTGCCGAACCAAGAATGAAACTTCATCAACACAAAATCCCACATCCGGCTAAAGAAACCACCCTCTTCGACTGCTTCCATCACCATCAGCGGGCGTTGTTCGATTGATTTACCATTAAGCTGGAAATCGATAGTGCCAACCACCTGGCCTTTCTTGAGCGGCGCGGTAAGCTGCGGTTCGGTCAGCGAGAAGCTCGCTTTCAGGTTCTTCAACTGGCCGCGAGGAATAGTGACAGAGCCACCTTCACCGGCCCCCAGATTCACTTCGCTTTTATCCCCAAACCACACGCGTTGCGTAACAAAAGTGGCATCCGGTTTAATCGGTGTAACGGTTTCAAAGAAGCGGAAACCCCACGTCAGCAATTTTTCACTTTCATTGAAACGAATACGATCGGTTTTAGTGCCCAGCACCACGGAAATCAAACGCATGTCACCAGAAGTCGCCGAAGCCACCAGGTTGTAGCCCGCCCCTGTAGTGGTGCCGGTTTTCATGCCATCGACGTTAAGGTTAGAGCTCCACAGCAAGCGGTTACGGTTCGGCTGCTTGATGTTGTTAAAGGTGAACTCTTTCTCTTTGTGGATGGCGTACTCTTCTGGCACATCATGAATCAATGCCCTGCCGAGCAGTGCCATATCGCGTGCGGTACTGAACTGCCCAGGTGCGTCCAGGCCATGTACCGTTTTAAAAGTGGTATTGGTCAGGTTGAGTTTCTGCGCATAGTTGTTCATCAAACTGACGAAAGAATCCTGACTGCCTGCCACATAATCAGCAATTGCAATACTAGCATCGTTACCTGACTGAATAATTACACCTTTATTCAAATCTTCAACCGAGACTTTATCGCCTGGTTTCAGGAACATGAGTGAGGAACCACGCAGCGCAGGATTACCGGTTGCCCACGCGTCTCTGCCAACGGTGACCATATCGGTAAGCTTGATCTTATCAGCCTTGATAGCCTGCCCAACCACATAGCTGGTCATCAGTTTAGTCAGACTCGCGGGATCCAGTTGTAGATCCGCACTGCCTTCGGCCAGAACTTTGCCGCTGGCATAATCCATTAAGATCCAGGCTTTAGCATCAACTTGCGGTGCATCAGCAGTCTGTTCTGCACTAACCGCAGGCGCGGCTATCAACAGCAGGGTTGTACCTGCCAGTAATGCTCGTAGCGAAGCAGGGATTTGCAAAGTTTTCATAACACCACCCAGTATCCATTCTAAAAAAGTCACGACGCACGCCGTTACTCAATCGTTCAAGTTGCCAGTAAGCTAACTTGCGAAACCACATAATGAAACATAGTGTTGGTAAAGTTTTTTAAGTTTATTCGATAACTGCGCGACTTGCCGCCACGTTGATGAGTTTTTTACCTGCCGTTGATGTTCACTGCTGTTTTCTTCATCAGCCCACGGCATACTGAAGTGCAAACCCACATACAGAGGAAACAAAATGATCACAGTTTGGGGCAGAGACAATTCGACAAATGTGAAGAAAGTGTTGTGGTGCCTGGAAGAATTAGGTGTGGCGTATCAATCAGTTCCTGCGGGTGGCAAATTTGGTAAAACCCACGATGCTGAATATCTGGCAATGAATCCCAACGCGCTGGTGCCGTGTATTCATGATGACGCCACCGACTTAACGTTATGGGAGTCCAATACCATCGTGCGTTATCTTGCCGCGCAGTATGGCAAAGAGACTTTGTGGATTGCCGACCCCGCCACTCGCGCGCGTGGTGAAAAATGGATGGACTGGGCAGGCACAACGCTTGCTGGCCCACATCGCGGCGTGTTTTTCAGCCTGGTGCGAATCGCGCCGGAAGAGCGCAGCCAAAAACTGATCGACGAGAGTATCGCGCAATGCAACACGCTGTTTGCCATCGTTGAAGCGGAACTAACGAAGCAAAAATGGCTGGGAGGCGACGAGTTTAGCGTTGCGGATATCGCCCTTGCCCCAAGCGTTTACAACCTGCTTAATCTCGACGTGCAGTGGAACGATTTCCCGAACTTGCAACGCTGGTATCAGCAATTGACCCAGCGCCCGGCATTCAAGAAAGTCGTGATGATTCCGTTAAGTTAATACACTAGGCTGATGGGCTAATTTTCAGTAATTGCCCGTCAGACTCGTCGGTCAGGACATAAAGATAACCGTCCGGGCCGACGCGCACATCACGAATACGCGCCCCGTGGTCATCCAGCAAACGCTTTTGCCCGGTGACTTTATCGCCGTTCAGCGTCAACTCAATCAGGTTCTTCTCTTTTAGCGCACCGATAAACAGCTTCCCTTTCCATTGCGGGAATTTATCGTTGTTATAGAACGCCATGCCGCTCACCGCCGGGGAAACCTTCCAGTAATAAACAGGCTGTTCCGTGCCTGCTACGATTTCACCTTTCGCTTCGGGAATCGGCAAACCACTATAGTTAATGCCCCAGGTTGCCAGCGGCCAACCGTAGTTTTTACCCGGTTGCGAGACGTTTATTTCATCGCCCCCACGTGGGCCATGCTCATTAAGCCACAGCTCGCCATTGGCGGGATTAAACGCTAGCCCTTGTGGGTTGCGGTGCCCGTAAGACCATATTTCGCTAAGAGCGCCCTGCTTACCTGCAAATGGATTGTCCTGTGGCACCTCACCGTCTTGCGTCAGGCGCACCACTTTGCCTTGCAGCTTATCCAGATCCTGCGCGGTAGCGCGCTGGTTATTCTCACCAAGCGCAATAAATAGATAGCCTTTGCCATCAAATGCCATGCGTCCGCCGAAGTGGTTGCCGGTGGAGAGTTTTGGCGCCTGGCGGAAAACTATTTTGAAATTCTCAAGCCGCTGCATATTGTTACTCAAAGTACCGTAACCCACGGCAGTTCCCGCTTTGTCTTCGCTGTTGCCTTCGGCAAAACTCAGCCAGATGCGGCGACTTTTTTCAAAGTCCGGTGCCAGAACAACATCCAGTAACCCGCCTTGCCCATGCGCCCAGACTTTCGGCACACCCACAATCGGGTCACTCAGCCCTTCACCTAGCTGCCAACGGCGCAATTGCCCATCACGCAGCGTGATAAGCATCCCTTTACTGTCAGGCAAAAAAGCTAACGACCATGGGTGGTCGAGCTTGCTTTGAAGCACCTCAACTTTGACTTCCGCAGCCCAACTGAAGCTTGCTGAAAATAATAATGTTGCAGCGATGAATGAGCGTAATGGCGACCGTGGCATAACCTTCTCCTTATCGGTTTACCCGATAAGGTTAGTCTTCCAGGATTGGTAGGATGGCAATTTTACAAAAACTTAAATTGGGGGAGTCGCCTCCCCCATATATCACGACTCTACGGCCAGTTGGTGGCCCATAATATCTTTCAGGCTGTCGGAAAGTTCAGACAGGCAGCTTTCCAGTTTTTCGGCATCGATGGCGATATATTGTGGGCAATCGTGGCGCCCGGTCATCAGGCAAACTCCGGCAGAACACACCGCACTCATTCCATGGTTAATACTTTCCATTTCTTGCGCTGCAAGGTGGAATTTGAGGCGTATGGCCTTCTCACGATACTCAGTAGACAGGTCGAACAGGTTATCGCGCAGATGCTCAGTTTCAATCACAGACATATAGCCTTTGGCTTTTCTCAAAGAGAGATAAGCGGCGATGTCTATTTTGGCGATAATCATCTTTTTCAAGAGATCTCGTTTGAGTGGCTCCCCAGTCATGCATTTACCCTCCATGTGGTTGAAATCGATAACACACACTTATAGTATGGATAAATTTTAAGCTACTCTGTCTTTTTTGCCGTGTTTTTTGATCCCCGGCAACAACCTTTACAATGGCTAACAATCGCAGTGAAACAAAGGATTACGCAGCGGCATTGACACTACAGGTCGCAGCCTGACGCTGCTCCTCAAGCATCTGGCGTAACACACTGTGCCCAAGGTTATTTTGCCAGGTGAAACTGTTTTGCAGCACCACAACGGCAAAATGATTCACGCGATCAATACCTATATAGCTGGAGTAACCGCCAATATATCCCACCTGATAAGTGATGGATTGCTCGCCATAGGTATCTGTCACCCAGGCAATATTGGCGGCTTCTTTATCCCGCGGATAATAGACCTGCATCGTATCGTGAATCGCTTTATCCAACGTTGCATCACCAGTGCTGGCGAGATGCGCGGCGGCAAAAGTCAGTAAATCGGCAGTGTCAGTATACAAACCACCCGCGCCAAGCATATTGCCGGTGAACTGCCAGTCAGGCACGACTTGCCCACGCGGAATAAACTTCGGCTGGCTTCCCGCATGGCCAATGGCTCGTAGCGGATAGCTTTTCAGTTTTTGCGGGGTAAAGCTGCTGTTATGCATCCCGAGAGGATCAAAGATCATAGATTGCACCAGTTGGTCTGCTCGCTGGCCGGTCTGGTAGCGCAGAACATAATCGAGCACCGCATAACCCAGGTTTGAGTAACGCGGTTCGGCATTGCCAGGTTTGCTGAAGTCAGCCAGGTCTGCAACAACATCGTCACTATCAAGATGCGAATAGAAATTCTCACCGTTGCCAAGATAACGAATAAAGGCCGTCAACATTGGCAAATCCATATTTTGCCGTGGCAGGCCAGAAGTGTGCGTCACCAGTTGCAGCAGCGTGATTTTTTTAGCATCACGGCTTAATGGCAGCGATGGCGGCAGCAAGGTTTCGAGCGTATCTGACCAGTGCAAGCGCCCCTGCGCCACTAACACCGCCGTTGCCTCAGCGGTCATGCCTTTACTGAGCGAACCCACGGCAAACAAAGTGTGTTCATTGACCGGATAACGGTGTTCGGTATCGGTGATACCAAAATGCCAGTAATGGCGCTGCCCACTAGCATCTATCACCCCAACTACCATTGCCGGGGATTGCTGCTCAACCATGGCGGGAAGCCACTGGTTGATATCGCGTGGCTCCGTTGCACCACAGGCTCGCTGCGCTTTTTGCGGCACTTCAGCCTCAGGAGCGACGTTCGACAGCGTTCCACACCCCGCCAACATAAAACCGAGCAGCAGCGTACTCAGGCGACGGGATGCATTCTTCAATTAGTTTGCCGCCACACAAGGTTTGGCGTCGAGGCCGATGAACATGGTGCGGGTTTCACCGACTTTCTTCAGGCCGAAATTGCTGCTGTGGTAACGGTAAAACGCCTGGCCGCCGCTCATACGTTGGTAAGAATAACGGTCGCCGTTGTACCAGGCATAATCACCATCAATTGCCAGTTTCTCACCACCGCAAACAAACTTCTGCGCCGTGGCTGGCGGGGTGTTCAGCGGAGTAGGAATAATGTTGCAGCCGGATAACAGCAAGGCACCGGCCAGCATCCCGGAAAGGGCTATAATTTTTCTCATCATGTGATTATCTCTTTAAGCGGGACGTTAAGAATAAACAAGGCGGGAAGATAATAGAACCAGCGCCCCTGGTAAGCAAAAACTAAGGCACTTCAATGATTCTGAAATTTCATCTTGTGCGCTGGAAAAAAACAACCAGTAGAGCCACGCCCCAAACCCGTGTAGAATCGCCCGGTTTTTATTTCTGTTTAATTTGTGAGCGTAAAACCCATGCAACAACCCCGTATTGGCTTTGTCTCCCTCGGCTGCCCAAAAAACCTCGTCGATTCTGAACGAATTCTGACTGAGCTGCGCACCGAAGGTTACGATGTAGTGCCTAGCTATGATGATGCCGATATGGTTATCGTTAACACCTGTGGCTTTATCGACAGTGCCGTACAAGAGTCGCTCGAAGCGATCGGTGAAGCGCTGAACGAAAATGGCAAAGTGATTGTGACCGGCTGTTTAGGGGCCAAAGAAGATCAAATCCGCGAAGTGCACCCTAAAGTTCTGGAAATCACCGGCCCGCATAGCTACGAACAAGTTTTGCAGCACGTTCACCACTATGTGCCGAAACCAAAACACAACCCGTTCTTGAGCCTGGTGCCGGAACAAGGCGTGAAACTGACCCCGCGTCACTACGCTTACCTGAAAATTTCCGAAGGCTGTAACCACCGTTGTACCTTCTGCATCATCCCTTCAATGCGTGGCGATCTGGACAGCCGTCCGATTGGCGATGTGTTGTCTGAAGCCAAACGTCTGGTTGATGCGGGCGTGAAAGAGCTGCTGGTGATTTCGCAAGATACCTCAGCTTACGGCGTGGATGTGAAGCACCGCACCGGTTTCTACAACGGTGAGCCGGTGAAAACCAGCATGGTTAGCCTGTGTGAGCAACTGGCTAAACTCGGCGTCTGGACGCGTCTGCACTACGTTTACCCATATCCGCACGTTGATGATGTGATCCCATTAATGGCGGAAGGCAAAATCCTGCCGTATCTGGATATCCCACTGCAGCACGCCAGTCCACGTATTCTGAAGCTGATGAAGCGCCCAGGCAGTGTTGATCGCCAGTTGCAGCGCATTAAGCAATGGCGCGAGATCTGCCCGGATCTGACTCTGCGTTCTACCTTCATCGTTGGCTTCCCTGGCGAAACCGAAGAAGATTTCCAGATGCTGCTCGACTTCCTGAAAGAAGCGCGTCTGGATCGCGTCGGTTGCTTTAAGTTCAGCCCGGTTGAAGGTGCTACTGCCAACGAACTGGCCGATCCTGTGCCAGAAGAAGTAAAAGAAGAACGCTGGAACCGTTTCATGCAGCTACAACAGCAGATCTCTGCTGAACGTCTGCAAGAAAAAGTGGGTCGCGAAATTCTGGTTATCGTTGATGAAGTTGACGAAGAAGGCGCGATTGGCCGCAGTATGGCTGATGCTCCAGAAATCGACGGCGCGGTTTACCTGAATGGCGAATCCAAATTGAAACCAGGTGATGTGGTGCGCGTGAAGGTTGAAAACGCGGACGAATATGACCTGTGGGGTTCAGTGGTTTAAGTTTTAACGAAGTTAGCATTTGTAGGGCGGATAAGCGCAAGCGTCATCCGCCTTTTTTATCGCTGAAATTACCCTTTTATCTTCGGATCCAACGCATCCCTCAACCCATCCCCCAGCAAATTAAACGCCAGCACCGTCAGGAAAATCGCCAGGCTCGGGAAGATCGCCACATGCGGCGCGATCACCATATCCGCTCGCGCTTCGTTGAGCATCGCGCCCCACTCCGGCGTTGGCGGCTGTGCACCTAAACCCAAAAACGACAAACTCGCCGCAGAAATTATCGACGTGCCAATGCGCATGGTGAAATAGACCACAATCGACGAAACCGTACCCGGCAGAATATGGCGAAAGATGATGGTCGCGTCCGAGGCACCGATACTGCGCGCCGATTCGATAAAAGTTTGATGTTTGAGTACCAGCGTGTTGCCGCGCACCAGGCGGGCGAAGGCCGGAATACTGAAAATGGCGACCGCGATAATCACGTTCGACATGCCGCTGCCCATCACCGCGACGACGGCAATCGCCAGCAAAATCCCAGGGAAGGCAAACAGCACATCGCAAATGCGCATAATCACCCTGTCCCACCAGCCTTCGTAATAACCGGCCAGCAAACCGAAGAACGTGCCAATCAACGCGCCGATTAATACAGAAAATACGCCCGCTGCCAGCGAAATTTGTGCGCCAACCAGCACGCGGCTGAAGATATCGCGCCCGAGGGAATCCACGCCAAACCAGTGCAGCATCGACGGGCCATCGTTGAGCCGGTCGTAATCAAAATAGTTTTCCGCATCGAATGGGGAAATCCACGGTGCAATCAGAGCAATAACAATCAAAAACAGTACGAACATCCCAGCAAACATTGCCACAGGTTGCTTACGCAAGCGGCGCAGAAATTCGTGCCAGGGCGTGCGCACCTGCTGTGGCCGAACTATCGGCATCGCGTTCAGTACCGCCTGGCGGCGCCAGTTAAAGAGTCGCATCCTTACTTGTACCTGATAGCTGGGTTAATGGCGGCGTAGAGCAGATCCACCACTAAGTTGATAACAATAAATTCCAGCGAGAACAGCAACACTTCCGCCTGAATCACCGGGTAATCACGCATCTCAACCGAATCCACCAGCAGGCGCCCAAGGCCCGGCCAGTTAAACACCTTTTCGACCACAATTGAGCCGCCAAGCAGGAAGCCGAACTGTAGGCCCATCATGGTGACAACCGGGATCATCGCATTGCGCAGCCCGTGTTTGATAACTACCAGCGTTTCGCTCACACCTTTAGCGCGTGCGGTACGCATGTAATCTTCTTGCAACACATCAACGAACGAGGCTCGCGTAAAGCGCGCCATTACCGCCGCTACCGCTGCGCCAAGCGTCACCGAGGGCAGAATATAGTGCTGCCAACTATCGGCTCCTACGGTCGGCAACCAGCCCAGTTCGACAGAGAAAACCTGCATTAGCAACATACCAAGGGCGAATGCCGGGAAAGAGATACCGGAAACCGCAATGGTCATGCTTAGCCGGTCTGGCCAGCGGTTGCGCCAGACGGCAGCAACAATGCCAGTGAACAGGCCGAAAATAACTGCCCAAACCATGCTGGTGATAGTCAGCCAGAAGGTCGGCATAAAGCGGCTGGCGATCTCTTCGGAAACCGGGCGGCGCGAGACCATTGATGTGCCGAAATCGCCCTGCAAAATATTACCGATGTAATGCAAAAACTGCTGCCACAGCGGCAAATCCAGTCCTAACTGTTTACGCACCATCTCGATAACTGTGGCGTCTGCTTCCGGCCCGGCAATCAAGCGTGCCGGGTCACCAGGCAACATATGGACGAACAAAAACACCAGCACCGCGACAATCAACAGCGTAGGGATAAGACCCAGCAGACGTTTGAGGAAGTAGTTAAACAATGGCGCTCCATCGGGTTAAGTATTGCGGTGGATGTCGCTTACGCTAATCCACCTTACAACAGCACAGTCCGTTGTTATTTCAAATCCGCATCATCAAAACTAAATCCGGTATCCGGCATCACATAAAAACCGCTAAGGTTTTTGCTGTGTGCAGAAACCAGTTTTTCAACCACCAGTGGCACCCACGGAGACTCTTTCCAGATAGTGTCCTGCGCGTCTTTGTACAACTTCGCTTTGTCATCACGATTGGTGGTTTTCAGCGCCTCAGTCAAATCTTTATCAACCTTCGGGTTGCTGTAGAAAGCCGTGTTAAACAGTGTTGGCGGCCAGTTTGATGAGGCAAACAATGGCGACAGTGCCCAGTCTGCTTCGCCGGTCGAGGCCGACCAGCCGGTGTAGAACATTCTCACACCGCTCTCTTTCTGCCCTTTGCCTTCTACTTCAGCGGCACGCTGCCCGGCATCCATCGCCGTGACTTTCACTTTAATGCCGACCTGCGCCAGTTGCTGCTGGGTGAACTGCAATACTTTCTGGGCGGTGCTGTGGTTGTGCGATGACCACAACGTGGTTTCGAAACCGTTCGGGTAACCCGCTTCTTTCAGCAGTTCACGCGCTTTTGCCGGATCATACGGCCACGGTTTGTATTTTTGCGCGAAGTCGATTGATGGCGGCACAACGCCTTCGGCTGGGGTCGCATATCCGGCAAACGCCACTTTCACCAGTGCCTGACGGTTAATCGCGTAATTAATCGCTTCACGTACTTTCGGGTTATCAAACGGCTTTTGCGTCACGTTCATGCTGAGATAGCGCTGCATGATGGATGGCGAAGCCACCAGTTCCAGCTTGTCGTTTTTCTCAAGCACCCCTGCCTGCTCGTAAGGGATTGGGAAGGCAAACTGCGCCTCGCCGGTTTGCAGCATGGCCGCGCGGGTGTTGTTATCTACTACCGGGCGCCAGGTGATAGTGTCAAGTTTTGGCAGGCCCTGTTTCCAGTAACCGTCGAATTTCTTCACCTTCACAAAATCGGTCTGGTTCCAGGTATCGAGCTGATACGGGCCGGTGCCGACCGGATGGAAGCCAATTTCTTTGCCGTATTTTTTCAGCGCCGCCGGGGAAATCATCGCCGTTGCCGGATGGGCGAGAATATTGATAAACGCCGAGAACGGTTGTTTCAGGGTAATTTTCACGGTGTTGGCGTCAACGGCTTCTGTTTTCGCGATGGCTTTATACAGGTTATAGCGCTTGAGATGATTTTCAGGATTGCTGGCGCGGTCGAGGTTGGCTTTTACCGCCTCGGCGTTGAAATCCGTGCCGTCCTGGAATTTCACCCCAGGGTGCAATTTGATGGTGTAAACCAGCCCGTCGTCAGAAACGCTGTAGCTTTCAGCCAGCACGTTTTGCAGTTTCATCTCTTTATCGAGGCCAAATAAGCCCTGATAAAACGACTTCGCCACCGCCTGTGAAAGCGTGTCGTTGGCGTCATACGGGTCAAGCGTGGTGAAGTTGGATGCAACAGCGACGACAACATCCTTTGCAGCAAATGCCGGTGTAGCGATGACGCTGGTCGCAAGACCCGCTGCCAGCAGCCATTTTTTATTCTCAAATATGGTCATTGTGTTCCCCTGTTTATCCTTGGCCGGAATATTATTTTTACTGGGGCCGGGCGACAAAATGCCCCGGTCCCACATTTACAAGCGTTGCAACCTTCGGTTCACTCCCCAGTTTGTGCGTGCTACTGGGGATGTCATCAGAAAGCAAAACCGGTTTTGGACGACGATGTGCGGGATCTGCAACCGGGACCGCCGCCATTAATTTTCGGGTATACGGGTGTTGCGGGTTTTCAAACACCGCGCGTCGCGGGCCTATTTCAACAATTTGCCCGAGATACATCACCGCAACGCGATGGCAAATACGCTCCACCACCGCCATATCATGAGAAATAAACAAAAAGGCAATGCCAAATTCGCGCTGTAGGTCGAGTAATAAGTTGATGATTTGCGCGCGAATCGAAACATCCAGCGCCGAGACGGATTCATCGGCAATCACCACTTTGGGATTAAGTGCCAGCGCTCGTGCAATGCAAATACGCTGGCGTTGCCCGCCAGAAAATTCGTGCGGATAACGCCAGGCGTGTTCGGGCAGCAAACCAACACGCTCCAACAACCAGGCTACACGTTGCTGAGCCTGCTCTTTGGGCATTACGTTATGTACCAGTAATGGTTCCATAATCGAATAACCCACCGTCAGGCGTGGGTCGAGCGAGGCATAGGGGTCCTGGAAGATAAACTGGATGTCTTTGCGTACATGCTGCATGTCCGCATTTGACAGCGTGTCGATGCGCTGCCCGTTAAAGCGAATGCTGCCGCCCTGGGTTTCTACCAGCCGCAATAACGCCCGCCCGGTGGTGGATTTGCCACTACCCGACTCTCCCACCAGTCCTAACGTTTCGCCCGGCCATAAATCAAAACTCACTTTTTCCACCGCATGAACACGGCTGGTGACGCGGTTAAAAATGCCACTGCGAATATCAAAACGTGTCACTAAATCGCTGACTTGCAAAATGGGAACGGAACCGGGGGCGACGGTGTCTTGCTCCGTTTCCGGTTCTTGTTGCTCTGGATTATCTGGATCAATCAGCGGGAATTTGCAGGGCAAATCGCGCCCATTCATCGCACCAAGGCGTGGCACCGCAGCCAGTAATGTTTTGGTGTAAGGATGCTGCGGTGCATTAAAAATCTGCTCCACAGTCCCCGTTTCAACCGCCTTACCGCGATACATCACCAACACGCGGTCCGCAATATCCGCCACCACGCCCATATCGTGAGTGATAAAAATCACCCCCATTTGCATTTCATCTTGCAGGACGCGAATAAGCTGGAGGATTTGCGCCTGGATGGTGACGTCCAGTGCCGTCGTCGGTTCATCGGCAATCAGCACCGCCGGGCGGCATGAGAGCGCCATGGCAATCATCACACGCTGGCGCATGCCTCCTGAAAGCTGATGCGGGTAGCGCCCTAAAATGGCTTTCGCCTCTGGGATACGTACCCGTTCGAGCATACGGCGCGCTTCCTCCATCGCCGCGTGTTTATCGAGCCCTTGATGCAAACGAATAGACTCTGCGATTTGCTCGCCAACCGGAAACACCGGGTTTAGCGATGTCATCGGCTCCTGAAAAATCATCGCAATATCCGCACCGCGCACATGACGCATTTGCGATAAACTTAACTCTGCGGGTTCAATTACCTGGCCATTTCGGCGGCGCAGCAGGACTTTTTCGCTTCCGACAAGGCTCGCTGACTTGTCGAGCAGGCGCATTAACGCCAAAGCAGTGACTGATTTCCCTGAGCCAGACTCCCCGACAATCGCCAGTGTTTCACCACGCTTTAGCGTAAATGACAGGTCTGACACCGCCTGGGTATCGACTTTTTCCTGGCGAAAGCTAACGTTGAGTGCACTGACAGATAGCACTTCATCATCGGGCAGTTCGTGACTATGGGGCATCAATGCTCCTGGCTGCTATAGATTCCGACGCTCGGAGCATCACCCACGTAACCGTAGCCGCGATACATTCCTTCGCTGTTAAAAGGCAGTGCCACATTGCCCTCGCTATCAATGGCAATCACTCCGCCGCTGCCTTCTAGCGCAGGGAGTTTTTCCATCACCACACGTTCTGTCGCCTGATGCAGGCTGAGACCTGCATATTCCATCAGAGCCGCTATATCGTAGGCCGCCAGCGTCTTCATAAACACTTCACCGGTTCCGGTGCATGAGACCGCAACGTTTGCGTTATTGGCGTAACAGCCAGCGCCAATAATCGGTGAGTCACCCACGCGTCCTGGCATTTTGTTGGTCATGCCACCCGTTGAGGTAGCCGCCGCCAAATTGCCATATTGATCGAGCGCGACGGCACCGACGGTGCCAAATTTGGTGCCGGGGTTAATCGGCTCGTCGTGATCCAGCACGGTTTGCTGGCTTGCTCGGGCGAGCTGTAACTGATCCCAGCGCTGCTGAGTAAAGAAGATGTCGGGCGAAACCGGCTCAAGCCCCTGCTGTTCGGCAAAGTTTTCAGCACCTTTACCAATCAGCAAAACGTGCGGGCTGTGCTCCAAAACCTGGCGCGCGGCAAGAATCGGGTTGCGGATATGGCTCACACCCGCCACCGCACCGGCTTCAAGGGTGTTGCCATCCATAATGCAGGCATCGAGTTCGTGGGTGCCGTCGTGGGTAAAGACCGCGCCGATCCCAGCGTTAAACAGCGGGCATTCTTCGAGCATGCGCACCGCTTGAGTCACCGCGTCCAGCGCAGTGCCACCCGCTTCGAGCAACGCCTGGCCTGCTTCAACGATTTCCGATAACGCTTTGATGTAAAGCAGCTCTTTTTCAGGGCTGAGTTGCGCGCGAGTGATGGCTCCTGCGCCACCGTGGATAGCAATTACTGCTTTGGTCATATCGACGTAGCCCTGTCATGGTAAGTCCGGTTTTACTTTCTCTATAAATATCAGATTAGTCGAACCAGCTTGAGACGATTTTTGAATATAGAAAGATGTAAATGTGATGTAAAGGTAAATGGTGCCTTGGGTTACTCCTCTTACCCTAAATAATTCGAGTTGTGGGACAAAAGGCTTCAGCCTTTTGAACAGCGCTTGCGCTGGCCCCAAAGGGGCGAGGCTTCGCCGAGTAACGCGGCAAGGGAGCTTATCCCCGGGAGCTTACTTGAGTAAGTGACTGGGGTAAGTGAGTGCAGCCAACACCCCCACAACTTGAAGTATGACGGGTATATCAGCCAGCGGCGTTTCTCTGCCATAATGTCCGACATATTTTTCCCGCGCCGCAGGAGCTTTCATGGAATTTACCGCCGGGCTTATCCCGCTTGAAACCGCAATGGAACAGATGCTTTCGCGTATTGTTCCTGTCACCGAATCTGAGTCTATCCCCTTGCTGAAGGCGTGTGGGCGTATTACGTCGCACCCTGTCACTTCTCCAATTGATGTTCCGGGTTTTGATAATTCAGCAATGGACGGTTATGCGGTGCGTCTGAAAGACCTGGCTCTGGGAACGGCGTTGCCGGTAGCAGGAAAAGCCTTTGCCGGGCAGCCTTTTGCCGACGAATGGCCGCAAGGCACTTGCATTCGTATTATGACTGGCGCGCCTGTGCCGCAAGGAACCGATGCCGTTGTGATGCAAGAAGAAGCTACCGTGACTGAAAGCGGCGTGCGCTTTAACGAAGCGGTGAAAAACGGGCAAAACGTGCGTCTGCGCGGTGAAGATATTCGCCAGGGTGGCAGCGTGTTGCCTGCGGGTAAAAAACTGACGGCGGCGGAATTACCGCTGATTGCCTCGTTGGGTATTCCTGAAGTCGCGGTATTACGCAAAGTTCGCGCGGCAGTGTTCTCAACCGGCGATGAGTTACAGCTGCCAGGCACACCACTTGGCGACGGTCAAATATACGACACCAACCGCCTTGCTGTGCATATCATGCTGGAGCAGTTGGGCTGTGACGTTATCGATTTAGGGATTATTCGTGATGACCCCGAAGCCCTGCGCGCCGCATTTATCGAAGCAGACAGCCAGGCCGATGTGGTTATCAGCAGCGGCGGTGTTTCCGTCGGTGAAGCGGATTACACCAAGCAATTGCTCGAAGAGTTAGGCGAAGTTGGTTTCTGGAAACTGGCAATTAAACCGGGCAAACCTTTTGCCTTTGGCCGCCTGAAAAACAGCTGGTTCTGCGGCCTGCCGGGTAACCCGGTTTCTGCGGCACTCACTTTCTATCAACTCGTGCAGCCGTTATTAGCCAAATTAAGTGGTCAGCAAGGAAATGCCCTGCCACCACGCCAGCGTGCTCGCACGGTCGGACGCCTGAAAAAGTCTCCGGGCCGCCTCGATTTCCAACGCGGCATCATGCGTACCGGTGAAGACGGGCAATTAGAAGTGCTGAGCACCGGCCACCAGGGTTCGCATATTTTCAGCTCATTTAGCCAGGCCAACTGTTTTATCGTGCTGGAACGCGAGCGTGGCAATGTTGATGCAGGCGATTGGGTTGAGGTTGAACCATTCAATCACCTGTTCGGGGGCTAAAGATGAGCGCTGAATTAAGCGACCAGGAAATGCTGCGCTATAACCGCCAGATTATTCTGCGCGGTTTTGATTTCGACGGACAGGAAGCGTTGAAAGCTGCGCGTGTATTGGTTGTTGGGCTTGGCGGGCTGGGTTGTGCTGCCGCCCCGTATCTTGCCGCTGCGGGTGTCGGGCACCTGACATTGCTGGATTTTGATACCGTGGCGCTGTCCAATTTGCAGCGCCAGACGCTGCATCGCGATGCCACGATTGGGCAGCCGAAAGTCGATTCCGCACGAGATATGTTGGCGGCAATCAATCCCCATATTCAGATTGAAACGGTGAATGCGCTGTTAGACGAGGCACAACTTCTGGAACGGGTGGCGCAGCACGATTTGGTGCTCGACTGCACCGATAACGTGGCGATTCGTAATCAGCTGAATCAGTGCTGTTTTACGCTGAAAAAACCGCTGGTTTCCGGCGCGGCGATTCGTATGGAAGGGCAAATCAGTGTGTTCACTTATCAGGATGGCGAACCTTGTTATCGCTGCCTGAGCCGCCTGTTTGGCGAGAATGCGCTGACCTGTGTGGAAGCGGGCGTGATGGCCCCGCTAGTCGGGATAATTGGTTCATTGCAAGCGATGGAAGCCATCAAGCTACTGGCCAATTACGGTACACCTGCGAGCGGGAAAATCGTGATGTACGATGCGATGACCTGCCAATTCCGCGAAATGAAACTGCCGCGTAACCCGCAATGTGAAGTGTGCGGAACTCACTCGTCATAAAGCCCTACACTACTGACCGCCGTATGGCTCTTGTTTGGGCGAATACGGCGCACTGAATCGCGCACTACCAGCATGCCATTGAGCAGTAAATTCCCGACCGGTGCATCCGGACGAATTAAACGTTGCTGGAGTATATGCACGGCCTCTTCGCCAAGCTGGTCACGCGGTACATGAACCGAGGTCAGCGGCACATCATGAATAGCGGCCAGGTTAAAGCCGTCGATACTCATCACTGAAATATCGTGCGGCACGCGTAGTCCCGCATTTTGAAGTGCGCTTACAGCCCCTGCAGCCATAAAATCACCACCCACTAACAAGGCGGTTGGTAGCTGATGACGAGGCGTCTTTTCCAGAAACTCACTGATTAATCTTTCGCTCTCTTTAGCACTGAAATTTTGCGCGGTAATCAGATGCTGCGCATCATCAAATCGCAGATTGTTAGCATCCCAGGCATCACGAATCCCGGCCAGACGTAACTCCATCGTATAGCGGCGCAGGCAGAGCAAATTAACCACAGCTTTGTGCCCCTGCTCAAATAAGTAGCTTGCCGCATAGTCGCCAATCAGTTGGTGATCGGGTGCAACGCCGGGAAGGCGCATTTTGCGGTCGCGACAGTTGATCAACACGCAGGGCTTACCGAGATCGAACGCCAGATCGTGGATGTGTGGATCATCAATGCCTAATAGGATCGCCGCTTCCGTCTCCACTTCATTCATTTTGCTCAGAAACATATTGGCATCACTGTCGTTTTCTTCGAGAGCACAGTAGCGCAGCCGCACTTCATGCGGTGCCAACGCCTTACTCACGCCCTGTGTAACACGATAATAAAAGACGTCAGATCGCTCATCGAACGCACGCTGCGGGGCAAAAACGACCAAACTATTAAGTAACATGCGCCCCGCCGCCATTCCTGCCAGCACGCCTTTTTGACCAGCGCAGTTCAGCACTTGCAGGCGAGCTTGTTCGCTGGTGTTCGATTTTCCAGCCAACACGCGTGACACAGTGCTAATTGAAAGCCCTGTTTCGGCAGCAATTTCGGCAATTTTTAGCTTTTTACTCATTTTGTGATCTGCGCCCATTTCACCAATGAAAAAATTTTCACGATGAAGTGTAGGGCTTTATCACTGGCATTTTCGTTATCGAACGCACGAATTCTTCTTTCATATGAAAATTTTTGCATGAAAGTCGCTATTGACCATTTTATAACTGTTTTACGCTCTCTCCATTGCCGCAACTCAGCCTGCCTTATCGCGGCAATAAGCAAATAAAATAATTATTAATCAATTAGATACAATTTTCACAATTTCAAAATTGTGGCAAACATTCCGATAGACACTGTTTCTACGTGGAGAACGACATGAGTCATGGCATAAATCCGGGAGTTACCGCCATTAAGGCAAAGCGCACCGTCCGCAACCTTCGCTGGTGGGTGCTGGTCCTGTTTTTGTTAGGCGTTACCGTTAACTACATCACCCGTAACTCACTGGGTATTTTAGCCCCAGAGCTGAAAACCAGCCTCGGCATTACCACCGAGCAATATTCTTGGATTGTCGCCTCATTCCAGCTTGCCTATACCCTGTTCCAGCCAATTTGCGGCTGGTTGATTGATGTCATCGGCCTGAAACTCGGCTTCCTGATTTGTGCCGGGATCTGGGCTGTGGTGTGCGTGATGCACGCGGGTGCCGGTAGCTGGATGCATCTGGCAATTTTGCGCTTCTTTATGGGTGGCGCAGAAGCTGCCGCAACGCCTGCGAACGCCAAAACGATTGGCGAATGGTTCCCGAAAAAAGAACGCCCGATTGCCGCAGGTTGGGCTGGAGTTGGTTTCTCTATAGGTGCGATGCTTGCTCCGCCAATTGTCTATTTTGCTCATGCCTCTTTCGGCTGGCAGGGTGCATTTATGTTTACCGGCGTGCTGGCAATGTTGTGGGTGATTTTGTGGTGGTTGTTCTACCACAACCCTGAACAACACCCGAATCTGAGCAAAGATGAACTGGAGTTCATCAAGCAGGATAACGAACCCGCTGCGGTGAAATTACCTTTCCTGACTGCACTGAAAACGGTTGGCAAAAATAAACGTTTCTACGGTATCGCGATTCCGGCATTTATGGCTGAACCAGCCTGGGCGGTACTGAGTTTTTGGGTTCCGCTGTATCTGGCAAACGAACGAGGTATGGACCTCAAACAAATCGCCATGTTTGCCTGGCTGCCATTCCTCGCAGCTGACCTCGGTAGTGTGGCAAGTGGCTATCTGACCAAGCTTTATACCCGCTGGTTTGGTTGCTCCCGCACCAACTCCATCGTGGCAAGTTCGGTTACCGGCGCATTCCTGATGATTTCTCTGGCATTGGTTGCCATCACCAAAGACCCGTACGTCACCATCGCCCTGATTTCAGTCGGCGGCTTCGGGCACCAGATCATCTCCTGCATGTTGAGTGCACTGGTAGTGGACTCCTTTGATAAAGGCCAGATGGCCACAGTCAACGGCATGCGTGGCTCTGCCGCCTGGATTGCCAGCTTCTTGTTCTCACTGCTGATTGGTGTCACCGCTGACAAAATTGGCTACAACCCTCTCTTTATCGCCATGGGCTTCTTTGACCTGATTGGCGCTGTATTCCTGATTTCTTTTATTGCTGAACGTCGCACCAAGCGTGCCTGAAACGGATTGTGAACGATGAAAATTTTGAAGAACTGGTCACTATTGAAGTCTGATGCCAACCACGTGGAATTGAGCGTGGATGGGAAGCACCGCCTGAACCTTTTTGTGCTGGAACAAGGCATGTTCCGCGTGCTGATTAAACGCGAAAACAAGCTGGCGCTGAACCGTACGTGGAGTATCGCGCCAGAAAATGATGTGCCTTGGGAAGGGCGTAACCGCGAAAGCCTGGAAGGTTTTGCGTTGCCGGGTTTCACCATGGAAGAACTCGGCGATACGCTTCGCATTAGCACCGATAAACTGCGTGTCACCGTCCACCAGCCGCTATGGCTGGAGTGGGAATATCTGAATCAGGCAGACGAATGGCAGATGCTCGCCAGCGACCGCCCGACCAGCGCTTATCTGCTAAAAACCCATGGCGACGGTGTGGCTCACTATCAGCGTCGCTATAAAGAAGAACAGTATTACGGCTTAGGCGAAAAAGCGGGCCCGTTGCAGCGTACCGGCAAGCGTTATGAAATGCGCAACCTCGATGCCATGGGCTATAACGCGGAGTCTACCGATCCACTGTACAAACACATTCCGTTCACCATTACGCGCCGTCCGGATGTCAGTTTCGGGATGTTTTACGACAACCTGAGCAGTTGCTGGTTGGATCTGGGTAATGAGATCGACAACTATCACCTGCCCTACCGTCGCTGGCAGGCAGAATCTGGCGATGTCGATTACTACTTGTTCCTCGGCCCGCAGGTTTTAGACGTCACCAAAGCGTTTGTACGTCTGACCGGTAAAACACTGTTTGGCCCGAAATGGAGCCTCGGTTACAGCGGTTCGACCATGCATTACACCGATGCACCGGACGCGCAAAACCAGCTAATGAGCTTTATCAAACTGTGCGACGAGCACGCGATCCCTTGCGATTCGTTCCAGTTGTCATCGGGTTATACCTCGATCAATAACAAGCGCTACGTGTTTAACTGGAACTACGACAAGGTTCCGCAACCGAAAGTGATGAGCCAGTCGTTCCACGACGCAGGCATTAAACTGGCGGCAAATATTAAGCCGTGCCTGTTGCAGGATCACCCGCGTTATCAGGAAGTGGTAGAGCAAGGTCTGTTTATTAAGGATTCGGAGTTAGATAGCCCGGAACGATCTATATTCTGGGATGACGAAGGTTCGCATCTTGATTTCACCAATCCGGCAACGGTGAAATGGTGGCAGAACGGGGTCACCACGCAGTTGCTGGAAATGGGCATCGACTCGACCTGGAATGACAATAACGAATACGAAGTGTGGGACGGCGAAGCGCGCTGCCACGGGTTTGGTGAAGAGATCGCTATCAAAAATATCCGCCCCGTGATGCCACTGCTGATGATGCGCGCCTCTTTGGAAGCACAGCAGAAGTTTGCTCCCGAAAAACGCCCATACTTGATCTCACGTTCCGGTTGCGCCGGGATGCAACGTTACGTGCAAACCTGGAGCGGCGATAACCGCACCAACTGGAATACGCTGCGCTACAACACCCGTATGGGCGTGGGCATGAGTCTGTCTGGGTTGTATAACGTGGGGCACGATGTCGGCGGTTTTTCAGGCGACAAACCTGAAGCCGAATTGTTTGTGCGCTGGGTACAAAACGGCGTGATGCATCCGCGTTTCACTATTCACTCGTGGAATGACGATAGCACCGTCAACGAACCGTGGATGTATGCATCGATAACTCCAGCCATTCGCAGTGCTATCGAAACACGTTATCGTCTGTTGCCGTACTTCTACACCCTGCTGTGGCAGGCGCATGCAGACGACGAGCCGATGCTGCGCCCGACGTTCCTCGACCACGAACACGACGCGAAAACTTTCGAAGAGTGCGACGACTTTATGCTGGGTCGTGATGTGTTAGTGGCAAGCGTGGTGGAAGAAGGCCAACGTGAGCGTGAAGTGTGGCTGCCTGAAAACGGCGCGGGTTGGTACGACTATTACACCGGCCAATGGTATAGCGGTGGCCAGAGTATTGTTATCGACGCCCCGCTGGAACGCCTGCCACTACTGGTTCGCGCTGGTGCTGCCCTGCCGCATTCTGCACGTATTACGCATGTGTTAGCGAGCGCTGATAATGTACGTGAGCTGAAAGTGTATCCGCTGCAAGGTAGCGGTGTTTCTCACGGTAGCCTGTTTGAAGATGACGGCGAGTCATGGGGTTATCAGCAAGGCAACGCGCTGTGGCTGAACTGGGAAATTCGCTGTACGGCAGACGAGATCCGCGTGGAGTTCACCCGTAAAGGTTATTACATCCCAGCGTGGAAAGAGATGACGTTAACGTTGCCGGTGGGTGAGAAACGCCGTTTGATCGTTGATGGGAAAGAACAGGATAGCTGGAAGATCTGAAACATAAAAAAACCGCCGAATTCGGCGGTTTTTTCTTTTAACGCTAAATTAGCCGTCAATACCTTTACTACGCAGGTAATCTTCGTAGCCACCGGTAAAGTCAATCAAGCGCTCTGGCGTAATCTCAATCACGCGGGTTGCCAGCGAGCTAACAAATTCACGGTCATGAGAAACGAAGATCAGCGTGCCCGGGTACATTTCCAGCGCCATGTTCAACGATTCGATGGATTCCATATCCAGGTGGTTGGTCGGTTCATCCATGACCAGAACGTTAGGACGTTCCATCATTAATTTACCAAACAACATGCGGCCTTTTTCACCACCGGACAGCACCTTCGCAGGCTTTTTGATATCGTCCTGGCTGAACAACAGACGGCCAAGGATGCTGCGCACCGCTTGCTCGTCGTCACCTTCTTGCATCCACTGGCTCATCCAGTCGAACACAGTCAGGTCATTTTCAAATTCGTATTCGTGATCCTGTGCGTAATAGCCGATTTGCACGTTCTCAGACCACTTCACAGTACCTGCATCTGGCGTCAGTTCAGAGACCAGAGTTTTAAGCAGAGTAGTTTTACCCACGCCGTTGGTACCCAGAATGGCGAGTTTCTCACCCACTTCCAGCAGCATGTTAACGCCTTTGAACAGCGGGCCGTTATCAAAGCCTTTAGCCAGACCTTCAACTTCAAGCGCATTACGGAACAGTTTCTTGTCCTGCTCGAAGCGAATGAATGGGTTCTGACGGCTGGATGCTTTAACTTCGTCCAGTTTGATTTTATCAATCTGGCGAGCACGAGAAGTCGCCTGGCGAGATTTAGAGGCGTTGGCACTAAAGCGGCTAACGAAGGATTGCAGGTCAGCAATCTGCGCTTTTTTCTTCGCGTTATCAGACAACAGACGTTCACGCACTTGTGTTGCCGCTGTCATGTATTCGTCGTAGTTGCCTGGATAAACACGCAGTTCGCCGTAGTCCAGATCCGCCATGTGAGTACACACCATGTTCAGGAAGTGACGGTCGTGCGAAATGATGATCATGGTGCTGTTACGTTCGTTGAGCACGGTTTCCAGCCAACGAATGGTGTCGATGTCCAGGTTGTTCGTCGGTTCATCAAGCAGCAGGATTTCTGGGTTCGAGAACAGTGCCTGCGCCAGCAACACGCGCAGTTTCCAGCCTGGAGCAACTTCGCTCATCGGGCCGTAATGTTGTTCTACAGGAATGCCTACGCCTAACAGCAACTCACCCGCGCGTGCTTCAGCGGTGTAACCGTCCATTTCGCCGTAAAGGACTTCCAGGTCGGCCACTTTGTAGCCGTCTTCTTCGCTCATCTCTGGTAACGCGTAAATACGGTCGCGCTCTTCTTTTACTTCCCAGAGTTCAGCGTGGCCCATGATTACCGTGTCGAGAACGGTGAATTTTTCAAAGGCAAATTGATCCTGACGCAACTTACCGAGGCGTTCGTTCGGATCAAGTGAAACGTTACCCAGCGTTGGCTCTAAATCGCCACCGAGGATCTTCATAAAGGTAGACTTGCCGCTACCGTTAGCGCCGATCAAGCCGTAACGGTTGCCGCCGCCAAATTTGACAGAAATATTTTCAAACAACGGCTTACTGCCGAACTGCATTGTGACGTTACTGGAAACTAGCACAGAGATGTCCTGGTAAAAGAAGGTTTGTATTATGTGAGATCGGGCACATTATGCCATAACTCAACGTGCAGATCGCTCTGCTTGTGCGCTGGTGATAAAATAATCAATGTGCAAAAAAGTGTGATTTAATCCACATCTGATTTCCCAGGCTGAGGGAATGCACATATAATGCGCGCTCAAATCGCTCCGTTTCTTCACTAACTAGCCTGCATGGCCATAAATACATTGCATAACATGAATATGAAACTACGCACAATTTTACTGGCATTTGTGGCTGTTGTGGCTTTTAGCAAAACAGCTTCTGCCGTGACCTATCCTCTGCCAACCGATGGCAGCCGTCTGATTGGTCAAAACCAGGTTGTTACAATTCCTGAAGGTAGCACCGCACCGCTGGAAGAATATGCAGCGCGTTACCAAATGGGGCTTTCCAACATGTTGGAAGCAAACCCAGGCGTTGACCCGTATTTGCCAAAACCAGGCACCATCCTGAACATTCCTCAGCAGCTCATCCTGCCGGATACCGTTCATGAAGGCATTGTCATCAACAGTGCTGAAATGCGCCTCTACTATTACCCTGCGGGTACTAACACTGTAATCGTGTTGCCAATCGGTATCGGCCAGTTGGGTAAAGACACCCCGCTGAACTGGACGACCAAAGTAGAACGTAAGAAAGCAGGCCCGACCTGGACGCCGACTGCAAAAATGCATGCGGAGTACATCGCTGCCGGTACGCCATTACCAGCCGTTGTTCCAGCTGGCCCAGACAACCCTATGGGTCTGTATGCACTGTACATTGGCCGCCTGTATGCAATTCACGGTACCAACGCGAACTTTGGTATCGGCCTGCGTGTAAGCCACGGTTGTGTGCGCCTGCGTAATGAAGACATTAAGTTCCTGTTCGAGAAAGTGCCAGTCGGGACTCGTGTTCAGTTCATCAATGAACCAGTGAAAGCAACTGTTGAGCCTGATGGTTCGCGCTACATTGAAGTACACAACCCACTGTCTACGACTGAAGAGCAGTTCAACTCGACTGAAATCGTGCCAATCACGCTGAAAAGCAATGTGACTGCGATTACCGCTCAGCCTGATGTTGATAGCGCCGTAGTAGACCAGGCTATTCTGGGCCGTTCCGGTATGCCGGTTCGCCTGAACTAATCTGTTGCTTGAGCAAAAAAGCGACCTGCGGGTTAATGCTGATCGTTTAAGGATCAGTTGACCGATCCGGTGGCTCGTGTAAAAAGGGTTCATGCACAACATGGACCCTTTTTAAATGGAACTTTCACAAGCTCTCGGTATTATCAATCTCACTG